>NZ_JBSFVR010000606.1:0-2707 GCF_053592415.1 Streptomyces sp. NPDC002690
CCAAGGTGACGCTGGAGCCGGGCGCTTCCGCGACCGTCGTCCTGGACGTCCCCCGGGAGGCGCTGGCCGTGTCCTGTTCCGTGCCCTTATTGCTTCTATCGGTAAAAATTGCCCGCAATATGACAAAGCGGGCGGAGCGCACTAGATTCCCGTCGCAATGAACGTGTGTCATTTCGACCGGAGCGCATCGTTCCCGCGCGGACCGGAAGAGGCACCTCGCGGAGGGGAAACATGACCAACGCCGAGGCCGGTACCGGCACCCCCGCTGAGGCGCCCTCGCCCGCGGCCAAACTGACTCTGCTCACCCTGACGACGATGGTCGTCGGCTCCATGGTCGGCGCCGGCGTCTTCTCGCTGCCCCGGCGCTTCGCCGCGGAGACCGGGGTCGCGGGAGCGCTGATCTCCTGGGCGGTCGCCGGAATCGGCATGCTGATGCTCGCCTTCGTCTTCCAGAAACTCGCGGTCCGCAGACCCGACCTCGACGCGGGCGTGTACGCCTACGCCAAGGCCGGGTTCGGCGAGTACCTCGGCTTCTTCTCGGCCTTCGGCTACTGGGCCAGCGCCTGCGTCGGCAACGTGACCTACTGGGTGCTCATCATGTCCACCATCGGGGCCATCGCCCCGGCCCTCGGAGACGGCGACACGGCCCTCTCCATCGTGCTCTCGTCGGTGGGGCTGTGGGCGTTCTTCTTCCTCATCCGGCGCGGAGTGAAGGAAGCGGCGGCGATCAACCGGATTGTGACGGTGGCGAAGGTCGTCCCGATCCTCGTCTTCGTGATCCTCGCCCTCTTCTACCTCGACACGTCCGTGTTCGCCGACAACTTCGCCGGCGCCGACTACGCGGGTTCGCTCTTCAACCAGGTGCGAGGCACCATGCTGGCCACCGTCTTCGTCTTCCTCGGGGTCGAAGGGGCCAGCGTGTACTCCCGCCACGCCAAGCGGCGCGAGGACGTCGGCCGGGCCACCGTCCTCGGCTTCCTCAGTGTCTTCGCCGTCTTCGCCTCCGTCACCATCGTCTCGTACGGCATCCTGCCGATGGCCGAGATCGCCGAGCTCCGACAGCCGTCCATGGCCGGGGTCCTGGAAGCGGCGGTCGGCACCTGGGGCACGGTCTTCGTGAGCGTGGGGCTGATCATCTCCGTCCTCGGCGCCTACCTGGCGTGGACGTTGATGGCCGCCGAAGTGCTCTTCGTGGCCGCCCAGGACGACGACATGCCCCGCTTCCTGGGCCGGTCCACCGCCGCCGACGTGCCGGTACCCGCCCTGCTCATGACCACGGCGCTCAGCCAACTGGTCCTCGTCGTCACCGCCTTCTCGGACGACGCCTTCAACTTCGCGCTCGACCTGACCAGCGCGCTCACCCTGATCCCCTTCCTGCTGGCCGCCGCCTTCGCGGTCAAGATCGCGCTGAGGCCCGAGCGCGAAGGCGCCGTCGGCGGGGCCACCAGGGGAGAGCTGGTCGTCGCCGCCCTCGCGACCCTCTACACGGCTTTTCTGCTCTACGCCGCGGGGCTGAAGTTCGTTCTCGTCTCCTTCATCATCTACGCCCCGGCGACCTTTCTCTTCATCAAGGCCCGTCGGGAGCAGAACCGCGGGCTGTTCTCACCGGTCGAAGCGGTCATCTGTGCCGTCTCGATCGCGGGCGCCGTCATGGGTGTGATCGCCCTCGCCGCCGGCTGGATCGAACTCTGACCCCGTCCCACCCCGGCCGCCCCGCCGGTGAACCGCGAAAGGCTTCCCCATGACTGACACGACCGCCCAGAGGCCCGCCCTCGGCGTCCACTCCGAGGTCGGCAAGCTGCGCAAGGTCCTGGTCTGCGCACCGGGGATGGCCCATCGGCGGCTCACTCCCACCAACGCGGACGACCTGCTCTTCGACGACGTGATGTGGGTGGAGAACGCCCAGCGGGACCACGCCGACTTCGTCAACAAGATGCGACAGGCGGACGTCGAGGTGGTCGAACTGCACGAGTTGCTCGCCGAGACCATGGCGATCCCGGCCGCCCGGGACTGGCTGCTGGACCGCAAGATCACCGCCAACGAGGTCGGCCTCGGACTCATCGACGACACCCGCGGTTTCCTGGAGTCGCTCGAACCCCGCCGGCTCGCCGAATACCTGATCGGCGGGCTCGCCACCGCGGACCTCCCCGACGAGTTCCGCTCCGGCTACCTGGCTCTGGCCCGCGAGTCGACGGCCGCCCGCGAATACCTCATGCCGCCGCTGCCGAACACCCTCTACACCCGGGACACCACCTGCTGGCTCTACGGAGGAGTCACCCTCAACCCCTTGTACTGGCCGGCCCGCCACGGCGAGACGCTCCTGATGGCCGCGATCTACGCCTTCCACCCGGACTACCGGGGCGCGAAGGTGTGGTGGGGCGACCCGGAGCAGGACTGGGGCCAGGCGACCTTCGAGGGCGGCGACATCATGCCGGTCGGCAACGGAGTCGTCCTCATGGGGATGAGCGAGCGGACCTCGCGCCAGGCCATCACCCAGGTCGCCGCCGCCCTCTTCCGCGAGGGTGCCGCCGAGCGCGTCATCGTCGCGGGTATGCCCAAGCTGCGCTCCGCCATGCACCTGGACACCGTCTTCACCTTCGCCGACCGCGACACGGCCGAAAACCGCATCCGGTGCTACGTCTGCTGGGCAGCCTCGCGCTCTGCGCGTTCCAGGCCGTATGGGTGATCAGCGTGACCACGAACTTCC
>NZ_JBSFVR010000607.1:0-2688 GCF_053592415.1 Streptomyces sp. NPDC002690
CCCGCCCCCGCCGAGCCCGAGCGCCCGCCCCCGCCCCTCGCCCCCCCCGCCCCGGCTTCCTGCCCGCCCCGGCTCCCTCCCCGCCCCGGCTCCCTTCCCGCCCCGGCTTCCTCGCGCCTCGCGACGCATGGCAGCGGACCCCGAAAGACCCCAGGGTCTGTACCGAGTTCCGGGCCGGGCTCGCGGCGTCCGGCCCCGGATTCGATACAGACCTAGGAGCTCTCGCATGACCCTCGCCCGCACCGACCGCCCACAGAGGGGGCCCGCGGCCTCCTCCGGTGCGGCGACGCAAGCCGGCCGAAGGGAATCCGCGCTACGGCGGAGGCGCCGCCGCTCCCAGCTGACGGCCTGGGCTTTCGCCGCGCCGCTGGTCGTCTACCTCGCGGTCTTCTACGTGTACCCGCTCTACCGCAACGTCGATCTGAGCCTCCACACCTACACGGTCCGCTCCTTCGTCGACGGCAACGCCCCGTTCTCGGGCTGGGACAACTTCGCCACCGTGTTCGACGACCCGACCTTCTGGCCGGCGTTGCGCAACACGATGGTGTTCACCGTGGCGTCGCTCGTCGTGCAGTACACGGCTGGACTGGCGCTGGCCGTCTTCTTCCGCAAGGGCTTCCGCCTCTCCGCGACCCTGCGGGCGCTGTTCCTGGTGCCCTGGCTGCTCCCGCTGATCGTCTCCTCCTCCACCTGGGCGTGGATGCTCAACAGCGAGTCCGGGGTGGTCAACTGGGCGCTGCATCTCGTCGGCATCGCCCCGGTCGACTGGCTCACCTCCCCGCACTGGGCCCTCGTCTCGGTGATCCTGGCCAACATCTGGATCGGCATCCCCTTCAACCTGGTGATCCTCCACAGCGGCCTGCAGAACATCCCCGCCGAGATCTACGAAGCCGCCTCGCTGGACGGCGCGAACCCCTGGCAGCAGTTCCGGAGGATCACGTTCCCGCTGCTGCGGCCCGTCACCGCCATCACCCTGATGCTCGGGTTCGTCTACACCCTCAAGGTCTTCGACCTCATCTGGATCATGACCAAAGGTGGTCCCGGAGATTCCTCCTCCACCCTCGCCACCTGGTCCTACGAGCTCGGTTTCGGCTCGCTGCTGCCCCGCTTCGGCCCCGGCGCCGCCGTCGGCAACATCCTCATCCTCATCGCCCTGGTCTTCGGACTGTTCTACATCCGCGCCACCAGGAGGCAGGACGCATGACCACCCGCACCGGCTCCCGCACCCACGCCCGTAACAGCGCCCCTACCGACACCCGCACGGGTGACCGCAGCCTCGCGCGGACAGTGACCGGCCTGATCCTCACCGCGCTGATGCTGTTCCCCGTCTACTGGATGTTCAACGTCTCGCTGACGCCGCAGCAGAACATGCGTAAATCGCCGCCGGACCTCTTCCCGCTGCATCCCACCTTCGAGGGGTACCGGGCCGTCCTGGACGACCAGATGCCCTATCTCCTCACCAGTCTGCTCATCGGGCTCGGCACGGTCGCTCTGACCCTGCTGCTCGCCGCACCGGCCGGCTACGCACTCGCCAAGCTCCGCCCCCGCGGCGGTGGCGCGCTCCAAGTGGTCCTGCTGGTCGCCCAGATGGCCCCCGGCATCGTCATGGCGATGGGGTTCTACGGGATCTTCGTCGACCTCGGCCTGACGGACGCGTGGTGGGGCCTGATCATCGCCGACTCCACCCTGGCCGTCCCCTTCGGCGTCATGATC
The DNA here is from genome assembly GCF_053592415.1 of Streptomyces sp. NPDC002690. Lineage (NCBI taxonomy): Bacteria > Bacillati > Actinomycetota > Actinomycetes > Kitasatosporales > Streptomycetaceae > Streptomyces > Streptomyces sp. NPDC002690. The sequence goes on from NZ_JBSFVR010000607.1 coordinate 1,714, forward strand.
TTCTACGCCTTCATGACCGGAATTCCCGGTGAACTCACCGCTGCCGCGTGGATCGACGGCGCGGGTCCCTGGCGCACCTTCTGGTCGGTGATCCTCCCCGTCAGCCGGAACGCGATCGTCACCGTCTCGCTGTTCAGCTTCCTGTGGGCCTGGTCCGACTTCGTCTTCGCCAACACCCTCGACTCCGGCGGCGGGATGCGGCCCATCACCCTCGGCATCTACAAGTACATCGGCAACAACAACCAGGAGTGGAACGCCATCATGGCCACCGCGGTGATCGCCTCGGTGCCGGCCGCCCTGCTGCTGATCCTCGCTCAGCGGTACGTCGCCGCGGGGGTGACCGCCGGAGCGGTGAAGGACTGACTCCGGGGCCCGGCGCCGCACCGGACACGCCCGGGCCGGCACCCGCGGCGGGCCGCCCCAGGGCATCCGGACCGGGGGACCGACGGTCAGGACGGCACGCCTGCCACAATCGGCGCATGCAGTCCGAACGGGTGGTGACCTTGACCGACGTGGCCCGGAGGGCCGGCGTCTCACTGACGACGGCGTCGAAGGCGATCAACGGTCAGGATCGCATCTCCGACCAGACACGGGCCCGGGTCCTGAAAGCCGCCCGCGAGCTGTCCTTCACACCCAACCGGATCGCCCGCAGCCTCATGAGCGGACGCACCGGCACGGTCGGCCTGGTGGTGGTCGACAGTCATGTGCACCGCTTCGTGCTGCCCATCCTCCTGGGGGCGGAGGAAGCCCTCGCCGACGTCGACCTCAGCATGGTCATCGCCGACGCGCGGGGCGACTCGGCGCGGCTGCGCCGCATCGTCGAGCGTTTCGCCGAGCAGAAGGTGGACGGTGTCCTCGTCGTCGGCGAGAACAACGCGCTCACCCCGAGCGTCGGCCGTTGGCTCGACAGGCCCGTCACGTACGTCTACGGCGAGACCGGGGCGGGGGCCGGGGACGTGGTGCACGTCCCCGACG
>NZ_JBSFVR010000608.1:0-2671 GCF_053592415.1 Streptomyces sp. NPDC002690
CCAGCACCCCGACCCGGTACCCCGTCTCGGTCAGCCGGAGCGCCGAGACCGCGCCGGTACGGTCACCGACGGGGCGCGCGACGACGTCGGCCCGCCCTTACTGCACCCCGGCGGACGGAAGACTCCGGGGATCGGCCGAGTGCACACCGGCGGGAACCGGTCCCGCCGGAGCGGGGCCCGCCGGATGCGGGCCGCCGGGCCGGGGAACGTAGACCGGCGAGTCCGACTGGTAGAAGAGGTCGATGTCGGCCTCCTCGCCACCCACGATCAGGGTGTCCCAGGCCCCGCTCTCCTGGAGGGTGCGCAGGGTCGCCGGGTCGACCGAGGCGAGGTGGGAGCGGAGCTGCTCCATGGTGGGCATCCCGGGCAGCCGGGGAGCGAGACGGTCACGGATCGCCGCCATGCGGTCCAGCAGCTCGTCCAGATCGGGCCGCCCCGGCGCCCGGCCGGCTTCTTGCCCCGTCGCCCTGCCCGCCTCCGCGCTGCGGGCGATGATGTCCTTGATGGCGCGAGTGACGCCCTGCTCGTCGGTGGTCACCATGGCGTTCCACGCCCGGCTCTTGTGCCGGTACTGCAACATGGACATCGCCGCCTCGTGCCGGATGAAGTCCGCGTCCCGCAAGGGCTTGCCCCGCCAGGCCCGGCTGAGCGAGCGGGCCAGTGAAGTGGCCGAGGCGAGACCGCTGTTGAGACCGCGACCGGGCCAGAAGTGGATCGCGTTGGCGGCGTCGCCCAGCAGGAAGCCGTACGTCCCCGGCGTCGTGGCGGTCGGGCGCAGAAGCTGGGCCGTGAACCTGGGGCGCTGCACCATGTCCAGCCGGAACGACGTGATCGCGGAGAGATCGTCCTCGGGCACACCGAACAGGTTCAGGCCCTGCCGGATCTCCTTCCACAGGGGCGAACTGCGCAGCAGCGCGGGCAGGAAGAGCGTCCCGTGCGTGGAGCAGCGGAACTCGTTGTCCTCCTCGCGGCTCATCAGGCACGGGCGGGCCGCGATGCACTCCTCGAAGACCTGGCGGACCGGATCGATACCGATCACGCCCTTGGCCTCCTCGCGGGTGAGCCGCATGTTCAAGAAGCCCTCGCCACGCAGCGAGTTGAGCAGGAACCGGTTCTGCGACACGGTGAGCAGCACACTCATCGGGTCCGACAGCCGTGACTTGACCCGTAGCCCCAGCACGACGTCCTGGAGGTGCTCGCCGTCCAGGGAGTAGATGGAGGCGTCCGCCGTGCCGAAACGGTCCGCGAAGTGGTCGCGGGTGCGGGAACGCCCGCCTTCCCCGATCACCAGCACGTGTTCCTGGGCGAGCCGGCTCTTCCGTTCCACCGGGTCGAACCGGTGCGGGACGAGCTGGATCGCCGGCCGCGTGTTCGCCAGGGCGAGGAGCCGGTCCTCGATGTAGGCGATCCGGATGTTGCGGGGCGGGCGGCCGTCGACGGAGTCCGGTCCCACCGGCCACATCTCCGAGTAGGCGGCCTTGTCGCTGAACAGCGCCGCGCGCACGTCCTTGGAGAGCGCGAGGTACTGCCGGCTCTGGACCGTCACGACCTGCTGGCGGCGCACGTTGCCCTGCGACTCGTCCTTCCAGACCACTTCGGAGCCCTTGCGGACCCACCGTCCGTCGTAGACGGTGATCGCCACCCGTCCGCTCAGCGCCTCCTCCAGGGCCAGCGCGAAGGCGAGCCCCACCGGACCGCCGCCGGTGACCGTGACCCGCAGGGTGCCGGGGTTCGCCGCCGCGTTCAGCCGGGGCAGGTGCAGCTGGGAGAGGTCGATGACCGTCTCCATGACGTCCTGCGCCTCGAAGAGGAAGGTCTCGTCACCGATGCGCACGCAGTCGTTCGCGCGCAGTACGTGGCGGGTGACGCGCTGGTCGTTGACGTACGTGCCGTTCCTGCTGTCACGGTCGTGGAGGACGTACGCGCCGTCCTCCCTGACGATCTCGGCATGCAGCCGGGAGGCGCTCGGACTCACGATCACGACCCCGTTGTCGCCCTTGCGACCGAACGTGAGAGGAGCGGCGCCCAGAACCACGCTCTGGCCGGCGAAGGGGCCCGTGCGGCCCACGATGACTGATGGCATTGAAAAACGCTCCTTAGGAACGAAGCCCATCCCCAACGGCTCGCCCGTCGCCGCCGATCCGGCCGACGAGCGTTCCCGTACCCCGTGCTGACGGGCCTTCGGCCCCGACGTGTCCCCCTGTCGGCCCCCGCGTGCCGCCCCGACGGTCACGCTGTTCGCGACGGTCCCGTCCGTCCCGCCCGTGCCCTGATGTCTCATCAATTCTCGCTGATCCAGGCTGCGTTGACTGGTCTCCGATGAGACCTCGAAGTCTACGGGACAGGTTCGGCGCGTGGCCAAGGGTTGGACCGGCGCGTGGTGTGACGACGCCGGGGCGTGCGCCTCGCGGTGCGGCGTCAGGCTGTGTCCGGGCCCGTCGCCCCCGTCGCCCTCCCGTCGCCCAGCGTCCATGCCTCGATGTCGCGGTAGTGGATCGGACCGCTGCTGCGGCCCACGTTGCTGCCGACCAGATGCAGACGTGCCGCGGGCCACCCGCCACCGCGGAACCCGGCGAGCCCCGCCGCTGGTTCACCGCACCGCTCCCGCCGGTGTCCACCCTGCGCGGCCGCCTCTACGACGGCTGGACCACGGACGACCTGGAGTACGTGG
>NZ_JBSFVR010000609.1:0-2671 GCF_053592415.1 Streptomyces sp. NPDC002690
TTCTGAAATGGCTTCAACGGCAACCGTAAACCAATATGTCGGACCATCCGATTCGGATGGTCCGCCTTCGTCACTGTGGAGCTAAGGAGAATTGAACTCCTGACCTCCTGCATGCCATGCAGGCGCTCTACCAACTGAGCTATAGCCCCTTGTTTCGCCGCCGTCCGGTTTCCCTTGGCGACATCGAGAACATTACACGGCCTCCCCGGTGGTCCCCAAATCCATTCCCACCCTGACCGATATGCCCGGTTTACACAGGCGCGGCGAGTGCGGCCCCCCTCACTCCCGCCGCCCCGTCAGGCTGTGGCGAAGGAGTAGAACCGCTTGAGGGTGCAGTGCTCCTCCAGGAGCCGTCCGTAGATCGGCTCCCCCTCCAGCTCGCGGTAGGTCTCGATGGGGTCGCCTTTTATGATCAGCGCCCGCGCGCACTCCTCGCACCAGTACTGGTAGTCCGGGTTGACCGGATCCATGTCCCTGACGATGGGCGTACCGCTGCCACACCAGTCGCATTTCCGCCTGTGCGCACCCATGCAGTCAGCTCCAGCTGTGGCCGCTGGCCGTGCGCGCGCACCCGATCCCGCCGCCCCCCGGTGTCTGGACCACCTGGGAGGAGCCGCGGGGAGGGCAGCCGGGACCGGACCGGTGTTCGGAAATCACGGTAACTACGGGACTGGTGTGCGGAGCTGGAACATCGGGCGCACACGGCTGACCGGGGGCCCGCACGCGGCTCGCAGGCATCGCGTTCCCTCCCGATCGGTCCGTAGCCCCCTCCGGCGCTCCGATTCTGCCATGACACCGCAAGCCGGGGAGCCCGCCGAGCCACACCCGGCGGGCGGCTGACGTCGCGTCAGTGAGGCCGGCCCGGTCGCGGACGCCGTGGCCGAGGCCCCGGCCACGGTCGGAGCGGGGCGGAACACTGCGGGAAGACCGCCGGAACAGCGCCTCTACGCCGGCGGAGAAGCCGGGGCGACGGAAGGAGCCACCGTCGACGCCGAACCCGAGCGCTGAACACGAGCACCGGACCCGAGCACCGGACCCCGATACGCAGAAGATCCCGCCCCCAAGGGGACGGGATCTTCATCTGTGGAGCTAAGGAGAATTGAACTCCTGACCTCCTGCATGCCATGCAGGCGCTCTACCAACTGAGCTATAGCCCCGCTGTTCGCTGTCCTTCTTCGCGTCCTCACCGTTTCGGTGTTTTCCGCGCTGCGAACAAGAAGAACTCTAGCCTGTGACCAGCCGGAAAGTGAAATCCGGCCGGTGCCGCCCTCCGGGAACCTGCGGTGCCGCCCTCCCCGAGGTGCTCTCCGGGGGGATCGGGCGGCCCCTCAGGTGTCGTCGCCGAGCACCGGTTCGGGCAGGGTTCCGGCGTTGTGCTCCAGCAGACGCCAGCCGCGCGCGCCTTCACCCAGCACCGACCAGCAGCAGTTGCTGAGTCCGCCGAGGCCCTCCCAGTGGTGGGCCTCCAGTCCGAGCAGCCGGCCGATCGTGGTCCGGATGGTGCCGCCGTGGCTGACCACGACGAGCGTGCCGCCGTCAGGAAGCCGGTCGGCGTGTTCCAGGACGACCGGAGCGGCCCGGTCGGCCACCTCGGTCTCCAGCTCGCCGCCGCCCCGGCGTACGGGTTCGCCCCGCTTCCAGGCGGCGTACTGCTCGCCGTACCGGCCGATGATCTCCTCGTGCGTGAGCCCTTGCCACTCCCCGGCGTAGGTCTCTCGCAGACCGGAGTCGTGGGCGACCGTGAGGCCCGTCACGGCGGACAGCTCGGCGGCCGTGGCCGCCGCGCGCCGCAGATCCGAGGCGACGACGGCGTGCGGCTTCAGGGACGCCAGGAGGCGGGCCGCCCGACGGGCCTGCCCGACTCCGGTGTCGGTCAACTCGATGTCCGTGGTGCCCTGGAAGCGTCGCTCCAGGTTCCACGCCGTCTGACCGTGCCGCCAGAGGACTACTCGGCGGCCCCGGCCGCTGTCGCCGCCGTTCAGCTCGCGTCACCTTCCGCGGTGCCGTTGAGCTGGGCGTGCTCCGCGGCCTTGCCTCGGGTCTTCAGCGCGTCCTCGGGGAGCGCGATCTCGGGGCAGTCCTTCCACAGGCGTTCGAGCGCGTAGAAGACACGCTCCTCGCTGTGCTGGACGTGGATGACGATGTCGACGTAGTCGAGCAGGATCCAGCGGGCGTCGCGGTCGCCCTCGCGGCGCACCGGCTTGGCGCCGAGTTCCTTCTGGAGCCGCTCCTCGATCTCGTCGACGATCGACTTGACCTGGCGGTCGTTGGGGGCCGAGGCCAGCAGGAAGGCGTCGGTGATCGACAGGACGTCGCTGACGTCGTAGGCGATGATGTCGTGCGCGAGCCGGTCGGCCGCCGCCTGGGCGGCGGCGTTGATGAGCTCGATGGAGCGGTCCGTGGCGGTCACATGCAGGCTTTCGTCGGCGGTCGGGGCAGTCCCTGGAAGCTGTTCCGTCGTCCTGGCGGATCGGCACGCGTGCGGAGCGGCGGGGTTCCGTCGCTGCGCTCACGTGCCCGCCAGAAATCGCGGGACTGTTCTTTAGGGTCTCACGGACCGCCGACAGTGCCGACTGGAAATCCCCCCGGTACGCCGCAGGGGCCTCCGCGCCGTTTCGGCTCGTCCTCCAGGTCCCGCCGTACGAGTACGCGCACCCGGAGGACCTGACCG
>NZ_JBSFVR010000610.1:0-2655 GCF_053592415.1 Streptomyces sp. NPDC002690
ACGCGTACTGCGCACCACCGTTCACCACTTGGACGCCGGGGCCGTCAGTCCGTCCAGCCGGGCGCCGGGTCAGCCGCCGATCGGGAGGCCGTTCGCGGTCAGCCCCTTGGTCGGCAGTCCGCCGAGCAGCTGGGTGACGGGCTTGGCGGCGTCGGTGGCCTTGCCGCCGAGGAGGCTGCCGGTGGTCTCCTTGACCGGGAGGGTCGACGCGGCCTGGCCGAGGTTGGCCAGCGCGTCGGTGGAGACGGGCAGGGAGGAGCCCGCGTCGAGCGGGAGCGCCGGGGCGGCGGACGCGCTGCCGGCGGCGGCAGCGGCGAAAGCGGCACCGAGAGCGGCGACACCGAGAATGCGGGCGGAGGAGAGCTTCATGACGTTCGTCCTTGGGGAAAGGGGATGCGAGCGGCTCTGCAAACTAGTCACCCCGCTCCCCGCTCCGCAAATGGCGCGACACACGGAAAAGGGCCGGGAAATGTGTTCCCCGGCCCTTTCGGAACCTGCGCCGTCAGCCCTGTTCGAGCGAGGAAACGCTGGTCGCGGCGGTCTGACTGAACAGCCATGCGGACTTCAGTTCGGCGTATCCCGGCTTGACCACGTCGTTGATCATCGCGAGACGTTCATCGAAAGGAATGAATGCTGATTTCATCGCATTGACGGTGAACCACTGCATGTCGTCGAGCGTGTATCCGAACGTTTCGGTCAGCCGCTCGAATTCCTGGCTCATGCTGGTCCCGCTCATCAGGCGGTTGTCGGTATTGACCGTGGCGCGGAAGTGCAGGGTACGCAGCAGACCGATCGGGTGCTCCGCGTAGGAGGGAGCGGCACCGGTCTGGAGGTTCGAGGTGGGGCACAGCTCCAGCGGGATGCGCTTGTCGCGTACGTAACTGGCGAGGCGGCCGAGCTTGACCGTGCCGTCCTCGGCGACCTCGATGTCGTCGATGATCCGGACCCCGTGACCGAGCCGGTCGGCGCCGCACCACTGGAGGGCCTGCCAGATCGACGGGAGGCCGAACGCCTCGCCGGCGTGGATGGTGAAGTGGTTGTTCTCCCGCTTGAGGTACTCGAAGGCGTCCAGGTGGCGGGTGGGAGGGAAACCGGCCTCGGCGCCGGCGATGTCGAAGCCCACGACTCCGGAGTCCCGGTAGCGGTTGGCGAGTTCGGCGATCTCCAGCGAGCGGGCGGCGTGCCGCATCGCGGTGAGCAGCGCGCCGACCCGGATGCGCCGGCCGGCCTCGCGCGCGAGCCGCTCCCCTTCGCGGAAGCCGTCGTTGACCGCCTCCACGACCTCTTCGAGAGTGAGGCCGGCGGTCAGGTGCTGCTCGGGGGCGTACCGCACCTCCGCGTAGACGACGCCGTCCTCGGCGAGGTCCTGGGCGCACTCGGACGCGACCCGGTGGAGCGCCTCGCGGGTCTGCATGACGGCGCAGGTGTGGGCGAAGGTCTCCAGGTAGCGCTCCAGCGAACCGGAGTCGGCGGCCTCGCGGAACCAGGCGCCCAGCTTGCCGGGGTCGGCCTCCGGAAGGTCCTCGTACCCCTGTGCCAGGGCGAGTTCGACGATGGTCCCGGGGCGCAGCCCCCCGTCGAGATGGTCGTGGAGGAGCACCTTCGGGGCGCGGCGGATCTGATCGGCGTCGGGGACGGCGCGGAGCTGGCTCATCATCTGCGTACTCTAGCGCCTACGCGCGTAGATCGCCGAGTGAAGATACGTAACAGAGACCGTGCGGACAGGTGGAGTACACCCGGGCTTCTGAGAATGTTCTGTCATGGCAACGCGCGCGCTTCCCATGCCCACCGCCCGGCTCGGGCGGACCGTCCGGGCCGCGGGACCTTCCTCGGAGGTCGGTGGTGTCGTCCTGCTGCTCCCGGACGGAGCCGTCGAATCCCACCGCCGCCCCTCCCCCTTCACCTACGCCGGCCAACTCCCGTTCGCCCGCGCCCTGGCGAGAGCCGGCCGCGAGGACGGGCTGACGGTGCACGTCCTGCACTACCGCCACCGCGGCTGGAACGCCCAGGACGCCGATCCGGCGGCGGACGCCGAGTGGGCGGCGGACGAGGTGGTGCGCCGCTACGGCGACGTGCCCGTCTGTCTCGTCGGTCACGGCATGGGCGGCCGGGCCGCCCTGCGGGCGGCGGGTCACCCCGCGGTCTCCGCCGTACTGGCGATGTCCCCCTGGCTGCCGGGCCAGGCCGGAACCCCGGCGCGTACCGGGCCGGAGACGGCCGCCGAGCCGGTGAAGCAGCTCGCGGGGCGCCGGGTGCTCATCGTGCACGGCACCAACGACGCCCACACCGACCCCGAACTCTCCTTCCGGCTGGCCTCCCGCGCCAAGAAGGCCAACCGGGACATCTGCCGCTTCGAGGTCCACTCGGACGGGCACGCGCTCCGTCAGCACCGGGCCGAAGTGGTGGCGCTGGCCTCCGACTTCGTCCAGGGCTCGCTCTTCGCCCGCTCCTACGCCCGGCCGGTCGCCGACGCGCTGGCCGCGCCGCCGCCGCTGGGGCTGCGGATGCCGCTCGCCGCCGGCTTCGGGCAGTCGCTGAAGCGCTGAGGCGGGTCACGGAAGTCGGCTGGGGGGGGGCCCGCGCGGGAGGAGGGGGGGGGGCCCCCCCCGGGGGCGGGCCCGGGGCGGGAAAACCCCCCGGGGGCGGCGCGGCGCG
>NZ_JBSFVR010000611.1:0-2655 GCF_053592415.1 Streptomyces sp. NPDC002690
CCCCGAGGGGTACGTCCTTCCCAGGAACCCGGTGACCGGTCCGTACGTGATCGACGGCAACGACCAGGACATCACGGTCGATCTCACCAACGAGCCGGCGGACCGCTCTCCGCCCAGGCGCCGTCCGCTCCGGCGTACCCGGTGCCGTACTCCGGCACCTCCCTGCCCGGCGGCGGTTCCCTGCCCACCGGTCAGGGAACCCCGCCGGTGCGGCAGGCCCCCTCCGGACCGGACCGGACCGCGCTCTTCCCCACCCGCAGGTCGCTGCTGGCCACGGTCGCCGCCGGAGCGCTCGGCCTCCTCGTGGGCGGCCTCGCGGTCGGCTCCCTCGGCGACGACGGCGCTCCCGCACCCGGGGCGGACGCCGGGCCCGAGCCCAGTAAGGGCCCCGCGCTCCCCGGGCAGCCGCCCGCCCCCACCTGGGTGTACGCGCATCCGTCGTCCGAGGCGGAACCCCTCACCGCCGCGCTCTGGCAGGACCGGTTGCTGGTGCTGACGAGCAAGGCCCAGGCGACGGCGGTGGACCTGCGCACGGGCAAGAGGCGCTGGCAGCGCGCGGACGCCGCCGAGGGCCAGGCCGCGCTCACCACCGGGGACGGCCTCGTCTTCGTCGCGGGCCCGACCGCCTTCCTGTGGCTGTCGCCGGAGACCGGCGAGGTGAAGCACCGGGTGCGGTACGCGGACGGGTTCGCCGGCCTGCCCGGGCTCCGGGTCGGCACGCTCACCGGCCAGTCCGGCTCCGTCGTCTGGTTCTCCGGCGCGCGGACCGTGACGGTGAAGGCCCCGAAGCCGGCCAAGGGCAAGAAGCCCGGCAAGGACAAGCAGGTCGTCCAGGCGTACTTCTTCGCGTACGACCTGGTGAGCCGTCAGGAGGTCTGGCGGGTCCAGGTACCGGCGGGCCGGGACGCGACGGGCCCGGAGTACCGGCTGACGGCGGCCCGGCTCAACGACATCGTGGTCCGCCAGGACGCTGCCACCCTGACCGCCGCCGATGTCCAGGCGGACAAGGGGAAGGGCACCTTCCGCTGCTTCGACCGGGCGACCGGAAAACTGCTCTGGACCAGGCGGTTCGGCACGGTCACCGCCCGGGGCGCGGCGGGCGGCGACGAGGAGGGGCGGCTCTTCGGGGCGGCCGGCAAGAACCTGGAGGCGTGGGACACGGAGTCCGGGAAGTCGTTGTGGCGGCTCGACGGAACGGCCGCGTCCTCGGAGTTCGGCGCGCCGGTGGAGTCGGGCGATCTGATCGTCACCACCAATCGCAGCCAGGAGGTCGGCATGGTCGAGCGCGAGACCGGCAAGCTCCTCTGGCTGCGCTCCACCGAGGTGCCGGCCGGCGGCGCCGCCCCCGCACTCGTGGTCACCGCGTCCGGCGACACGGTCCTCGCCTCGGACACCACGCAGGTGACGGCGTTCGACGCGCGGGACGGGCGGCGGCTGTGGAAGTTCCAGGACATCGGCGTGGCAGATCCCAAGGGCGCCGCCGTCACCGGCCCGTACCGGACGCTGACCACCGGGCTGACCGCCGTCGTCCTGCGGGGGCGGGCGGTCTACGCGTTCCCCGTCGCCTGACGCACCGCGGCGCCCGGACCCGGACCCGGCTGTACGGGGTGACGCGTGGCGCCACGCCGTGCGGTGCTTGCACCACCGGACACCAAGTGAGCGGATAAATATGATTCGCACACTTTTTAGGGGTCCGGGCCGGTTCGGTGCACGGCCGGGCCCCGCAGCGTCACCGGAGGTGATGACGTGTCAGGCAGGCTTCTGCGAGCGGTCTGCGCGACGGCGGTCCTGGCCGCCGTCGCCGCCCGCGCCCCGTCCGGCGCCGGCCCGGATCCACGACCGGCACCCGATCCCCCCGAGGCGTCGGTGAAGGCGTCCGCGAAGACGCTCCCACGTACGACTCCGGGCACGAGTCCCGGCGCGACTCCCCGTGCGAGTCCCGGCACGACTCCCGATGCAACTCCCCGCACGACTCCCCGCACGACTCCCGGTGCGGCCGAGGACCCGGCCCCCGCCCCGTCCGGCGCCCCGTCGCCCGGCGTGACCGTGGACGCCTTGGAGGCCCTCGCCGGCCGCACCCCGTCCGCCACCCCTGCCGCCCCCGGCACTCCCGAAGCCGCCGCCCCGAACGCCGCGCCTGCCCTGCTCACCGAACTCCAGACCCTCTTCCGCCGGATGGAACAGGCCACGGAGAAGTACAACGCGACCGACGAGAAGCTGGCGGAGCGGACGGCCGCCACCCGCAGGGCCAACGACGCGCTGACGAGGGCCCGGCGCACGCTCGGCACCGGGCGCGCGGACGCCGGACGGCTGGCCAGGGAGCAGTACCGGGGCCGGTCCGACTTCTCCGCGTACCTCCGTCTGCTCCTGGCGGACGAGCCCTCCGGCATGTTCGACGAGAGCCACGTGATCGCCCGGGCGGCGGCAGGGCGCGCGGCCACCGTGGACCGCCTGACGAAGGCGGAGAAGCGGGCCGGGGTCCTCGCGACCGCCGCCCGCGAGGCACTCGCCGAACAGCGGGCGCTCGCGGCGGAGCAGCGACGGCAGCGCGACACCGTACGCGCGGCCGCCATTGCAGGTTCGAGGCGTAGGAGAGGCCGGCCACCGCGGCACAGGCGGCGGCCACCAGCCCTGCCAGGCCGAGGAGTTGGGCGG
>NZ_JBSFVR010000612.1:0-2653 GCF_053592415.1 Streptomyces sp. NPDC002690
CCGTGTTGCGGCGGCGGCGCGATCCGGCCTTCGGTCCGGTCGCCGCGGTGGTGTTGCCCGGGGGTGTTCCGTGCGGGAAGCCGACCGGCGGCGTGCTCCCGCGTCCGGCCGGCCGTCGGGCTTGCTGGGCGGCGGCGAACTCACCGCGTCCGCGGCGGAGTCGAAGCGGTCGTCCAGACTGTCCCGCGCGCCGGCGGGTCCGATGTCCGGCGCGGCGCCGTCGTAGAGCTTGCTCCACCACTCGTCCTCGTGGGCGGTGGGGTTCTCCCCCTGCTGACTCATGCCCTTATTGTCCACCGGGAACGGCTGACCAAACCGGGTCGCCGCGAAAAAAGGTGACCCCGGGTGGGCCCGCCGGGCTGCCCCACCCCCCACGGGAAGGGCGCCCGGCGTGCCGGTCCCGGCTGCCCGGGGCGGTTGCGTGGCGCACGTGGAACAGCCTCCGGGTGAGGTCACCTTGGCAGGGGGGCCACAGGTACGGGGATGATGGGCGCGGCGGGTTTGCGCCGTGGCCGTTTCCCGCCACGGTGGCTCGGCCGGTGCAGGTGATGCGTGACGCGCGACGCCCGGGGAGGGTCCGAGGAGAATGCTGAGTGCCATAGGTCTCGACGAACGACAGGAAGCCGCCTACCGTGCGCTGGTCGCCTTGGGGGCGGCCGAACTCTCCCATCTGGCGCACCGTTTGGGGCTGCCGGAGGCGGAGACGGAGCGGACCCTGCGCCGGCTGGAACAGCAGGGGCTCGCCGCGCAGTCGTCGGCCAGGTCCGACCGCTGGGTGGCGGCGCCGCCGGGCGTCGCGCTGGGCGCTCTGCTGATCCAGCAGCGGCACGAGCTGGATCAGGCGGAGCTGGCGTCCGCGCTGCTGGCGGCCGAGTACCGCGCCGAGGCGAGCGAACCGACCGTGCACGATCTGGTGGAGGTGGTGACCGGGGCGAGCGCGGTGGCCCAGCGCTTCCACCAGTTGCAACTGGGGGCGGTCTTCGAGGTCTGCGCGCTGGTGACCGGGAACCCGATAGCGGTGAGCGGCGTGGACAACGAGTCCGAGGAGCGGGCCGCTTCGCGCGGGGTGTCGTTCCGCGTGGTCATCGAGCGCGAGATGCTGTCGCTGCCGCAGGGCATCGTGGAGATCTCGACCGCGCTGGCCCGGGACGAACAGTGCCGGGTGGTGGAGCGGGTACCGACGAAACTGGTGATCGCGGACCGAGCTCTGGCCATGGTGCCGTTGACCGGCCGGAACGCCGAGCCCGCGGCCCTGGTGGTCCACGCGAGCGGGCTGCTGGAGTCGTTGACGGGCCTGTTCGAGGCCGTCTGGCGCGAGGCGATGCCGCTCCGGCTGGGCGAGCAGGGGTGTCTGAAGGAGGGTGAGAACGGCCCCGACTCCACCGATCTGGAGATCCTGTCGTTGCTGCTCGCGGGCCTGACGGACGCGAGTGTCGCCAAGCAGCTGGAGCTGGGGCTGCGGACGGTTCAGCGGCGGGTGAAGGGGCTCATGGAGCTGACGGGCGTGTCGACCAGGCTCCAGCTCGGCTGGCACGCGTACGAGCGCGGTTGGGTGGCCCGTGTCCACCCCGGGTCCTGACCCGGGCCCGGCCTGATCCCGGCCTCGGGCGGTACGGGGCCGTCGTCCCGGGATCGGGCACGCACCGTGGGACCTGCGCTGACGCGCGGGAACGCGGGGGCTTTGGCAGTCTGGGCGAATGAGTGTGTGGCAGCTCGTCGCCGTGGGTCTGGTGGTGCTGCTCGGGCTGATCGGGGTCCTGGTCCCCGGTGTACCGGGTCAGGCGATCGTCTGGGCCGCCGTGCTGTGGTGGGCACTGACCGACGTGTCGCCGCTCGCCTGGGGGGTGCTGATCGGGTCGACGGCCGTCCTGCTGCTGAACCAGGCGCTGAAGCCGCTGTTGCCGCCCCGCCGGCCGAGGGAGTCGGGGGCACCGCGCCGGACCCTGCTCATCGGCGGGCTGTCCGCCATCGGAGGGTTCTTCGTGCTGCCGGTGGTGGGCGGTGCCCTCGGTTATGTCAGCGGTGTCTACGGCGTCGAGCGGCTTCGGCTGGGGTCCCGGAGCGCCGGCTGGGCCTCGGTCAGGTCGGTGCTGCGGGCGACGGGTTACGCGGTGCTGGTGGAGTTGTACGCGTGTCTGCTGGTGGCCGGGGCGTGGCTGGGCGCGGTCGTCCTGGGCTGAACCGCCCGGACCGGCCGCGCCCGCCCGCGCCGGCTCACTCGCGGCGCCAGCCCTCCGCCTCCACCGTGTCGGTGTCCCCGGCGGCGAGCCTGTCGAAGAGCCGGAGCACATCCTCGGTGGTGGCCTTCTCGATCACACCGGGGACGAGCGAGTCGTCCTCCACGTTCTCCCAGAGCAGCAGCCCTCCCGCGTAGGCGGTCAGCGACCAGCCGGAGTCGTGGGTGAGCGAGATGTCCGGGTTCTCACTCTCGCTCTCGCCGAGGGAGGCCACGGCCGCCCGTACGGCGTCGGCGTCGGGCTCCTCGACCGGAGTGCCCGTGATGTCGTACATGAAATAGGTCATGCCACTCATTAGCTCATCACGTCCGCCGGACCGGGGCACCGGCCCGGCGGACGTGAGGGGTGATCCCCGAGGTCGTGAGCGCGATCCCCGGGGGGACCGGGCCTTTACCTGCCCCGTCCCCGCTTGGCTT
>NZ_JBSFVR010000613.1:0-2650 GCF_053592415.1 Streptomyces sp. NPDC002690
CGACGTCCAGCCGCGCGAGTTCGAGGTCCAATGGCAGCAGCTTGACAACATCAGCGAGACGCGCCCGTCGCGCCTTGGCCAGACGAGCCACAGCCACAGGGATCAAATTCTGCGATATCCGCGCAAGCGGGACACGGGGCGACTGAACAGGTTCACAGGTGATCACTTGGCATATGTCCAGGGCGAGATGTGCCGCCTCGCCGGATTGTGGACGTACGGGCAAAGGGACGAATGGAGACATGGGTGGCCGTGCATCCTCTAATGTGATTGGCATGAACGGGTGAAGTCGGGATGACCCCGATCCGCTCGCCAAGGTCAATCGAAAGAGTGTGCGATATCTCGTCGCTCTCCATGTGGCCGGCGCGTCAGGGAAAAGGGTCGGGGGCCGGCGGAGTCGCGACGGGAAACGATCCGGCGTGATGTGCTCGGGAATGACTGATGAACATGTCGCAGAAAGAGCGAGAACAGGTGGGGGACGGCCGTGACCAATCCTTTCGATGACGAGTCGGGACGGTTCGTGGCGCTGGTCAACGACGAGGGTCAGTACTCGCTTTGGCCCGCGCACATCGAGATCCCGGGCGGCTGGCGTGCCGTCGGCCCGGAGGGGTCGCGTCAGGAGTGTCTGGACGTGATCGAGGCCGCCTGGACCGACATGCGGCCTGCCGGCCTGGTGCGGGCCATGGAGGCGGCGGCCGAGTAGGCCGATCGCCGGGAGCGCTCCGCCCCTCGGGGTGGATGGCGCTTCGGTGTGTGATCCGGTACGCAATCTGATCGATTCTGCTTCTTCTTGATGACCTGTCGGGTCTGCTCGGAGCGGAATCGATCAGGGTGCGACCGGCCTTTGATCCGTGGTCGGCGAAAGGTGCTCCTGCGCCGCCGCGCGGAATTTCCGAGCCGCACGGAGAACACCGGATATTTCTCTCGTGTCCCCTTCGGAGGAGGGGGCGGACTTCGCGCCGGGTGAATGCGCCCGGTGTGAGACCCGTGTGAGGGGCCGGTGGCTTCGCCCTGGGGTGCGGCAGTTCCTCTCTCCGCTTCCGCGGGACCTCTGTCGATGATGCGCGCACCGGTGCGGCGGGTTTTCCCGCCGCCCTCTCCGTCGTCCCCGAAATCTCTCCCCAAAGGTGTCGACCGGCATGACTGAAAACGAATCGATCCCGTCTCGTTCGATTTCCGAAGAGTTCTTCGACCTGACCGTTGCTCAACAGGGCGTGTGGTACGGCCAGCTGGTCGAACCGGAGAGCCCGAAGTTCAACATCGCCGAATGCTTCGAGATCCGCGGTGATCTCGACGCGGACGTGTTCGCCGCCGCCGTCGCCCGCGCGGTCGCCCTGTGCGACAGCCTCAACGTCGAGTTCGTCCTCCGGGACGGAGCCGTGCGGCAACGGGTGATGCCGCCTCCCCGGTCCCACACCGACCGGCTCCGCCTGGTGGACCTCTCCGGCACCGGCGATCCCGCGGCCGCCGCCGAGCGCTACCTCGCCGACGACATGGCCACCGTCGACCGCATCGACATTCCGCGTCACAGTCTGGTGCTGCTGCGGCTCGGCCCCCGATGGCACTACTGGTACATCCGTTTCCACCACATCGTCGTGGACGGCCTCGGAGGCGCGGTCTTCGCCCGCACCGTGGCCGACCTCTACGCACGCGTCCAGCGGGGCGAGGACATCACCGAGGCGGAGCTGCCGCCCGCCCGGCTCGCCGAGCTCGTCGCGGACGAGGCCGCCTACCTGGAATCCGACCGGTACGAGGTCGACCGGACCTACTGGACCGCCAAGTTCGCCGACCGCGCCCCGGGCGCAACGGGTTCTGACGGCTCCGCCGGGGAGACCGGCGCCGGGGGTGGTACGCCGCTCATCCGCCGCCGGACCGACACCCCGGCCCCGGCCGCTCCCGCCGGAGAGGGCGGTGCGGACGGCGTGCACCTGCACACCGGCGAGACCCTGCCCGTCACCGTCCTGGACGAGTTGCGCCGGCTCGCCGCCGCCAACCGCACGAGCTGGACCGCCGTCCTGGTGAGCGCGGTCGCCGCCTACGTGGGCCGGGCCACCGGCACCCGGGACGTCGTCGTGGGTCTCGCCTCCAACGGCCGGCACGGCGGACTGCGGCACATCGTCGGTATGACCGCCAACATCCTGCCGTTGCGGCTGAGCGTCACCACCGGCATGACGGTCGGCGAACTGGTGCGGGCCGTCGCCCTGGAGATGCGCGGGGCTCTGCGCCACCGGCGGTTCTCCCGTGAACAACTCGCCCGCGAACTCAGGATGGCCGACGACGCGGCACGTCTGACGGACGTCGTCGTCAACATCATGGGCTACGAGTACGACCTCGAATTCGCCGGCAGCCCCGCCACCTCCCGCGTACTGTCCATCGGCCCGGTCGACGACGTCTCCCTCTTCGTCTCCGAACGCTCCGAGGGGACCGGGCCGTTGGTCGGATTCGACGCCAACCCGGAGCTCTACCGCCCCGAGGACGTGCGGCTGAGCCAGCGCGCCGTCATCGCCTTCCTGAAGGCCCTTGCCGCCGCGGACTCCGAAACCCCGCTGCACGAGCTGCCGTTGACCGACGAGGCGATCGCCCGCGAACTCCTCGCGCACGGCCGCGGAGCCGATCTGCCGGCGCCGGAGCCGGCCGTGAGCCTGCCCGAGGC
>NZ_JBSFVR010000614.1:0-2620 GCF_053592415.1 Streptomyces sp. NPDC002690
GGGGACGTGGTTCTCGCCGCCCCGGGAATCGAACTCGAAGACCTCGAATCCCCGCCCTCGCCCAAGCCCGCACCGCGACAGGAGCACCCGGCCGCCGTCCGGGAAGGGCCTGCGGACGTGCCGGACGTGCCGGGCGGGCGTCAGGCGGCGAGGCCCAGGGCGGCCATCCGCTTGGTGTGCGCCTCGGTGATCCGGGAGAACATCCGGCCGACCTCGGCCAGGTCGAACCCGTCCGCCACGCCGCCCACCAGCATCGTCGACAGGGCGTCGCGGTCGGCGACCACCCGCTGGGCCTGGGAGAGCGCCTCGCCCATCAGCCGCCGGGCCCAGAGCGCGAGCCGGCCTCCGACGCGGGGGTCGGCCTCGATCGCGGCGCGCACCTTGGCCACCGCGAAGTTCCCGTGGCCGGTGTCGTCCAGGACGGCGAGCACCAGGTCCCGGGTGTCCGCGTCGAGCCGGATGGCGACCTCACGGTAGAAGTCGCTGGCGATCGAGTCGCCGACGTAGGCCTTGACCAGGCCCTCCAGCCAGTCGGAGGGAGCGGTCTGGCGGTGGAAGTCGTCCAGCGCCTTGGCGAACGGCTCCATCGCTCCCGTCGGGTTCTCCCCGACGGCCGAGAGGCGCTCGGTGAGCTGCTCGAAATGATGGAATTCCGCGGAGGCCATCTTCGCCAGTTCCGCCTTGTCGCCGAGGGTCGGCGCGAGTTTGGCGTCCTCGGCGAGCCGCTCGAAAGCGGCCAGTTCCCCGTAGGCGAGGGCGCCCAGCAGATCCACCACGGCGGCTCGGTACTGCGGGTCGACCGAGGCCGTCGACCAGCTTCCGGCGGCGATGCCGGTGGGGGCGGGGGCTTCGTCGGGCGTGCGAGCGGCGTTGTCAGGCGTCTCCATGGAGCGCACAATAGCCCGCACGGTGCTGGTGGTAAGGGCCCGGTCCACCACCGAGATCACACCGTTCCGATGAATTCGCCCAACACACATGCGCGAATCCGGGGTACAGTGGTAATGCGCCTACTGAGCATTTTCGTATGCCAGGGGCGCGCCCTTGAATGAGGATGCCCGGTCGGTGGCCCGATCGGCTCCGACCCGACAGCCCTCCACGCGGGTCGTACACACCGTACGACCGCAGATGAGGGGCCCCCTCAGCGGCACGAGCGCTCGAGCGACGGCAGTGGTCCCGCGCCACCCGCGCCCTCCCTGGGCCGGATGACCAACCCCGGCACGGTACGACCCCCAGCGTTCGCCTCGGTCCGCGTCTCACAGAAGAGGCAGCACCCTGACTACCTTCCGCGACCTCGGGATTCTCCCCGAGACGGCCGAGGCCCTCGAAGCCGTCGGCATCACGTCCCCCTTCCCGATCCAGGAGATGACCCTCCCCGTCGCGCTCTCGGGCAGCGACGTCATCGGCCAGGCGAAGACCGGCACCGGCAAGACGCTGGGCTTCGGCCTGCCGCTCCTGGAGATCGTCACCGTCCCCGCCGACGTCGAGGCGGGCCGGGCGGCACCCGAAAAGCTGACCGACGCGCCGCAGGCGCTCGTCGTCGTCCCCACGCGCGAGCTCTGCCAGCAGGTCACCAACGACCTCCTCACCGCGGGCAAGGTCCGTAACGTCCGCGTCCAGGCCATCTACGGCGGCCGGGCGTACGAGCCCCAGGTCGAGGCGCTGAAAAAGGGCGTCGACGTGGTCGTCGGCACCCCGGGCCGACTGCTCGACCTGGCGGGCCAGCGCAAGCTGGACCTGTCCCACGTCCGCGCCCTCGTCCTCGACGAGGCCGACGAGATGCTGGACCTGGGCTTCCTGCCCGACGTCGAGCGCATCCTCACGATGCTGCCGGCGAAGCGCCAGACCATGCTCTTCTCGGCGACGATGCCCGGCGCCGTGATCAGCCTCGCCCGCCGCTACATGTCGCAGCCCACGCACATCAACGCCACGTCGCCCGACGACGAGGGCACGACGGTGAAGAACACGACCCAGTTCGTGTACCGGGCGCACAACATGGACAAGCCCGAGATGGTCTCGCGCATCCTCCAGGCCGACGGCCGGGGACTGGCGATGATCTTCTGCCGTACGAAGCGCACCGCCGCCGACATCGCGGAGCAGCTGGAGAAGCGCGGTTTCGCCTCCGGCGCGGTCCACGGCGACCTCGGCCAGGGCGCCCGTGAGCAGGCGCTGCGCGCCTTCCGCAACGGCAAGGTCGACGTTCTCGTCTGCACCGACGTCGCCGCGCGCGGTATCGATGTCGAGGGTGTGACCCACGTCATCAACTACCAGTCCCCCGAGGACGAGAAGACCTACCTGCACCGCATCGGCCGCACCGGCCGCGCGGGCGCCAAGGGCACCGCGGTCACCCTGGTGGACTGGGACGACATCCCGCGCTGGCAGCTGATCAACAAGGCGCTGGACCTGAAGTTCCCGGACCCGCCGGAGACGTACTCCACCTCCCCGCACCTGTTCTCGGACCTCGGTATCGCCGAGGGCACCAAGGGCATACTGCCGCGTGCCGAGCGGACCCGTGCGGGTCTGCGCGCGGAGGAGCTGGAGGACCTCGGCGAGACCGGTGGGCGGGGCCGCAAGGCTCCCGCCTCGTCCGGCCCCGCCCGTGAGGCCCGCGAGGAGCGCCCCG
>NZ_JBSFVR010000615.1:0-2607 GCF_053592415.1 Streptomyces sp. NPDC002690
CTCGGCCGAAACACCTGCCGTGTGCGGCCGGTACCGGTCCCAATTCGTACCGTCCGTGTCTCTACGACCGGTGGCAAATGGGACCATGGAAGCCACAGGAAGCTCCGTACTCAGGGCGCCCCGGGGCTCGTTCAGCCGCGCGCGGCCTCCACCGGGAGCCACAGTTCGGCCTCGGCCTCGGTCTTGTCCGGCGAGAGCCGGGTACGCAGGATCTCCGGGCCGGGGCGGCTCCGGTACGGGTTCGACGGGAACCACTCGGCGTACACGTCCCGCCACAGCTCCTGGATGGCCTGCGGCACCGGCCCGGAGGCGATGAAGACCCCCCAGGTGCCGGCCGGGACGACCAGGGCGGTCATGCCGTCCGGCACCTCACCGGACGTCATCACGCCTTGGTAGTAGTCGAGTTCGGTTCCGTCGGTACGGCTGGGATCGAGGTCGTCGCAGACCGCGACGATGCCCTGCGGTTCCTGGTCCGAGAGCTTCTCCAGGCGCTCCAGAACTTGCGGGTCGATGCCCCGGACGAAGTCGATGATCGCCTGGTTCGGGCCCAAGTGGACCAGAGGAACCCGGGCCTTGAGTCCGACGACGGTGAACTCCGGCTTCTCCACGATGCGATAGCGCATGCTGCTGCTTCCTTCGACGGTGAGGCGGAAGGACATCCGGGGCCGGGAGTTGAGCGCGGCCCCGGTGCGCCTGGCCTCGCCCGGCCCGATGCCGTGCATGGCCCGGAACGCCCGCGCGAACGCCTCGCCCGAGCCGTAGCCGTAGCGCACCGCGATCTCCAGCAACGTCTCGCGCCCCGCCAGCACTTCGGCGCCCGCCAGGGTGAGCCGACGGCGCCGGACGTACTCCGACAGCGGCATCCCCGCCAGCGCCGAGAACATCCGGCGCAGGTGGTACTCCGAGGTCGCCGCGATGCGGGCCAGCTCGTCCACCTCGATAGTCCGGTCGAGATGGAGCTCGATGTGCTCCATGGCCTGGTTCAGCCGCTCCAGCATGCCGGTGTCCCTCCTCTTGACGATCCCCACGCTAGGAGGAGCCCATCACACCGGACCCGACATCCTGTGCCCGATCCTGTCGGGTGCGCGGCTCGGGCAGGGAGCGGTGCGCGTCAAGGGAAGGGGAAGGGGAAGGGGAAGGGGAAGGGGAAGGGGAGGAGCCTCGGGCCCGCGCGGGACGCTTGCGGCGGGCCGGTGTCAGACCCTCAGCGGACCCATGGGCCGGGGAGGTCTTCGCGCACGGCTTCGAGGTCCGCCGGCGTACGCCCGTGCGCGTGGATCCAGGCGTGGTCGTACGGCCCGTCCCGGCGCACCAGTCGACCGGGGGCCGCGTACCAGCGCACGGGCGAGTCGCTCCCGGACGCCCACATGGGGTGGTCGGGCAGGTCCACACGGGCGTAACGCCCATGAAGGCGCGGCAGCAGTGCCTCCGGCAGTTCGCAGGCGTCGTAGAGGTGAAGATGGTCCGCCCCGAAAAGCGATTCGCTCAGCACGAGTTCGACCCACGCGAGGGACATCCGGTCGAGGAACGGTATCCACCCGTCGTGCGACTCCACCAGGACCGGCGGATCGTCCTGTTCGATCCCGGCCAGCGGGATCGCCCAGAGGGCGCAGCCCTGATTCTCGTGGCGAAAGACCAGAACACCGCCACCGCCCAGGGCGTCGTCCACGTGGAGCCCGGTGATCGGGACGAGTGGATCCTGCTGCCGAGTCAGGTCGGCCCGGCGCCCGAACAGGGCGTACCCCTCGCGGAGGGCTGCCGGAAGACGGAAGCCCAACCCGTCCTCCACAGCGACCAACTCGGCCTCGCCGAAGCCGTCCTCAGGCTCCAGCGGGCGCCCCGCCCAGGCGTCGGCGAACCAGCGCACGAAGTCCCAGGCGTGGGCGCGCGTACGCACTCCGCCTCGCAGCGCCACCGAGACATCGGGACCGTACGGCATGCCGACGAGGCTACCCGGCCCCACCCTTCCGGATCCGAGCCCGGGCCGCCCGGAAGGCCGCCTCCCGACGCCCCCGATCCAGCCGAACGGGGGGAGTCCGTGGGCCGCCCCCCGACCTCACGGGCCGCGCCCCCGTCACCCCGCACCGCCGGTTCGCCACCCCCGCGTGCGGACGTCCGGGGAACACGAACTCTCCAGAGTGAACCTGCCGTAGCCATGGTGGCACCGAGCGTGACCATGGGCTTACGGTCGGAGCGCTGTCTGCGCCGCTCACACGACGTCGCCGACCCTCCAGCCGAACGACCCAAGGACAGGAAGACACGATGAGCAAGCTGACCGAGGAAGACGCCAAGGCACTGTTCTCCGAGATCGACAAGGACAACAACGGAACGATCCGCCTGGGGGAACTCAGGGACTACGGCCAGGCCCACGACGGCAAGCTGGAGGGGCAGAAACTCGCCGACTTCGTCCGGGACGCCGACACGGACGGGGATCGGCGGATCACGTTGGCAGAGTTCACGTCGCACTTCGCGTGATGCGGCACGACACCGCACCGGCGCCCTGACCCGGTAGGGCCGCGTCCGGGTGCGACAGGGCCCCGGTACGGCAGGGCCCGGTACGGCGCCGTGGTGCACCGCCGGCCGGGGCGGGAACCTCGCGAGGTTCCC
>NZ_JBSFVR010000616.1:0-2607 GCF_053592415.1 Streptomyces sp. NPDC002690
GCCGGGTGCGGCGCCTCCCGCCCGTCGCCCCGCGTCCGTCGCCTTCCCTCCATGTCCTGCGTCCGCCCCTTCCGGTGTCCGGCCGCCGGGGCTCGGAGCCCGTCGTCCCCGGGCCGGTCCCCTCCCGGGGACGCGTCCCGCAGGCCCCGGAGCCGCCCCGCACACGCGCCCCCGGAGCCGTACGGCAGCATGGAGCGATGTCCGTACTGACGCGCGACGAAGCGCAGACCCGTGCCACCGCCCTCGACGTCCAGCGATACACGATCGACCTCGACCTCACCACCGGCGACGAGACCTTCGGGTCCAGCACCGTCATCCGGTTCACCGCACGCACCGCCACCGACACGTTCATCGAGGTCAAGCCCGCGGCACTGCGCTCGCTCAGCCTCGACGGACAGCCGCTCGACCCCGCGCTCCTCGCCGACGACCGCTACCCGCTCACCGACCTGGCGGCCGGCCCCCACGAACTCCGCGTCGACGCCACCATGCGCTACTCGCGCACCGGCGAGGGCATGCACCGGTTCACCGACCCCACCGACGGCGAGAGCTACGTCTACACCCAGCTCTTCCTCGACGACGTGCAGCGCGTCTTCCCCGCCTTCGACCAGCCCGACCTCAAGTCCGTCTTCGAACTCACCGTCACCGCCCCGGACGGCTGGAACGTCCTCGGCAACGGCATCGCCACCCACACCGGCGAAGGCCGCTGGACCATCGCCCCCACCCCCCTCATCTCCACCTACCTCGTCGCCGTCGCCGCGGGCCCCTGGCACTCCGTGACCACCGAGCACGCCGGTATCCCCTTCGGCATCCACTGCCGCCGCTCGCTCGCCCCCCACCTCGACGCCGACGCCGACGAGATCCTCGACATCACCCGCGCCTGCTTCGACCGCTACCACGAGAAGTTCGACGAGCCCTACCCGTTCGACTCGTACGACCAGGCATTCGTCCCCGAGTTCAACGCCGGCGCCATGGAGAACCCCGGACTCGTCACCTTCCGCGACGAATTCGTCTACCGCTCCGCCGTCACCGACACCGAACGCCAGACCCGCGCCATGGTCATCTCCCACGAGATGGCCCACATGTGGTTCGGCGACCTCGTCACCCTCAGCTGGTGGGACGACATCTGGCTCAACGAGTCCTTCGCCGAGTACATGGGCTACCAGACCGTCGCCGAAGCCACCCGCTTCACCGACACCTGGGTCGACTTCGGCGTCGCCCGCAAGGGCTGGGGATACGACGCCGACCAGCGCCCCTCCACCCACCCGGTCGCCCCCGACCCCGCCGCCGTCCCCGACACCGCCTCCGCGCTCGTCAACTTCGACGGCATCTCCTACGCCAAGGGCGCCTCCGCGCTCCGCCAACTCGTCGCCTGGATCGGCGAGAAGGACTTCCTGGCCGGCATCAACGCCCACTTCGCCCGCCACAAGTTCGCGAACGCCAGCCTCGCCGACTTCATCGACAACCTCGCCTCCGCCACCGACCGCGACGTCCACGGCTGGGCCGACACCTGGCTGCGCACCACCGGCCCCGACACCCTCACCACCCGCGTCGAGGACCTGGGCAACGAGTGGACCCTCGCCGTCGACCACCTCGGCAGCCGTCCCCACCGCATCGCGGTCGGCCTCTACGACCACGAACTCGGCACCGGCCCCGACCGGCTCGTCCTGCGCGACCGGGTCGAGACCGACGCCCCCGGCACCGGCGAACCCCTCACCCTCCCCGGCCCGCGTCCCGTCCTCGTCGTCCCCAACGACCAGGACCTCACCTACGCCAAGGTCCGGCTCGACGCCGAGTCCTGGACCGCCGTCGTGGCCGGCCTCTCCGGCATCCCGGACCCGCTCACCCGCGCCGTCATCTGGAACGCCGCCCGCGACATGGTCCGCGACGGCGACCTCCACCCCACCGCACACCTCGCCCTGGCACGCGCCCACCTCCCGCACGAGCGGGACCTCGCCCTCGTCCAGGGCGTCCTCGGCTTCGCCGCCCTCCTCACCGACCGCTACCTCACCCCCGAGGAGCGCCCCGCCGCGCTCGCCACCCTCGCCGACCTCTGCCGCGACCTCCTCCGGCGCACCGAGGACGGCAGCAACCCCGGCCTGCGCCTCGTCGCCGTACGCCACTTCATCGACGCGGCCACCCAGCCCGACACCCTCCAGGAGTGGCTCGCCGACGGCACCGTGCCCGGCGGCCCCGAACTCGACCCCGAACTGCGTTGGCGCGCCCTCACCCGCCTCGCCGTCCTCGGTGCCACCGACGAGACCGCCATCGCCGCCGCGCTCGCCCAGGACCCCAGCGCCACCGGCGAGGAAGGCGCCGCCCGCTGCCGCGCCGCCCTGCCCGACCCGGAGACCAAAACCGCCGCCTGGCAGTCCCTGTTCCACGACGACACCCTGTCCAACTACCTGTTCACCGCCACCGCCCAGGGGTTCTGGCAGCCCGAACAGACCGGACTCACCCGCGAGTACGTGGCCCGCTACTACCCCGACGCCGCGGCCCTCGCCGCCCGCCGGGGCCCGGGCCATCGACAGATACATCCGCTGCATGCCGATGAAGTCGAAGCAGAGGGTCAGCTCGTCGCCCTCGCCCGCCTCGGCGCCGCCGAAGAAC
>NZ_JBSFVR010000617.1:0-2605 GCF_053592415.1 Streptomyces sp. NPDC002690
GAGCCGACAACCAAATCAAGATCCGCGGCTTCCGCATCGAACCCGCCGAAATCGAAACCGCCCTCCTCACCCACCCCCACATCACCCAAGCCACCATCACCACCCACCACCACCAACTCGCCGCCTACATCGTCACCAGCATCCCGACAGCCCCGGACGACATCCGCCGGCACCTCACCGCACAACTCCCCGAACACCTCATCCCCACCCACCTCACCACCCTCGACAAACTCCCCCTCACCCCCAACGGCAAAATCGACAAACGCGCCCTCCCCGAACCCGTAGCCGTCGCCTCCGTCGCGGGCCGCGACCCGCAGACCCAACTCGAAGAGATCACGCTCGCCCTCTTCAACCGAGTGCTGAGCACCACCGGCTCCTTGGGCATCGACGACAGCTTCTTCCACCACGGCGGCCACTCCCTCCTCGCGGCCCGCCTCACCAACCACGTCGCCGACACCCTCGGCGTCCGGTTGACCATCCGCGACGTCTTCCAGCACCCCACACCCGCACGCCTCGCCCAGCACATCAGCACCCTCAAGGGCCGCCCCGCGCTTCCGCCCCTCACCGCCGGCGCGTCGACCGACGACAACAACACCCCCCTGTCCTTCGCCCAGCGCCGACTCTGGCTGCTGGCCGAACTCGACGGCGACAGCACCGCCTACAACGTCCCCATGGCCATCCACCTCGAAGGCCCACTCGACGCCGACACCCTGGAAACCGCGCTCAACGATGTCGTCGAACGCCACACGCCCCTGCGGACCGTGTTCACCACGGTCGACGGCGAACCGCGACAGCACGTCCTCCCCGCCGCACAGGCCCGGGTGGCGGTCGAACGCCGCGAGGTGGCCGGCGACGAGCTGCACGAAGCCATGACGGAAGGTGCCCGTCACGTCTTCGACCTGCGGGCCGAACTCCCTCTGAGGGCGACCCTGTTCGAGATCGCCGACGGCTCATGGGTGTTCTTCCTCCTGATGCACCACATCGCGACGGACGGCCGGTCCACCACCGTGTTCTTCGACGACCTGTCACGGGCCTACGAAGCGCGGGCCGCGGGTACCGAGGGCCAGGTGCTGGAGCCGCTCCGGGTCCGGTACGCCGACTACGCGGTCTGGCAGCAGCGGGCACTGGGCTCTCCCGACGACGCCGAGAGTGTCCTGTCCCAGGAACTCGCCTTCTGGCGCGAGACCCTGGAAGCAGCGCCCGAGGAACACGCGCTGAACCTCGACCGCCCCCGCCCCGCCCACGCCTCGCACCGCGGCGGACAGGTGGAAGTCGCCCTGGGGGGCGACCTGTTCGAACAGATCGGCGCACTGGCCCGGGCCGAGGGATGCACTCCCTACATGGTCGTGCACACGGCTCTCGCCGCCGCACTGACCCGACTGGGCGCCGGTACGGACCTCACCATCGGAACCCCCGTCGCCGGCCGCACCGACGAAGCCCTGCGCGACCTGGTCGGCTTCTTCGTCAACACCCTCGTCCTGCGTACTCGCACGAACGGCAACCCGACCTTCCGCGAACTCCTCGAACACGTCCGCACCACCGACCTCGACGCCTTCGCCCACCAGGACGCCCCCTTCGACCTCGTCCTCGACACCCTCAACCCCACCCGCACCCTCTCCCGACACCCCCTCTTCCAGATCTGCCTCACCCTGGAAACCGGAGGCGTGCCGGAGCTGCGGCTGGGCGATGCCCGGGTCGCCGACATCACCGACGTCACCAGTGGCGCGGCCAAGTTCGACCTGGAGTTCCTGCTCCGCTCGGACGACGGTCAGGGTCTGTGCGGCACGGTTCTCTTCGCCGAGGATCTGTTCGACCGCTCCACCGTCCAGCGGATGGTGACCGTCCTGGGTGAGGTGCTGCGACAGGTACTGACCGATCCCGACCTGCACCTGATGGAACTCGACGTGTTGTCGGCGGGCGAGCGGGAACTCCTGCTGGGGCCGTGGGCCGGGTCCGCCGCCGACATCGGTGACACCTCACTGGTCGAACGGTTCGAGGCGCAGACCGCACGCGCACCGGAGGCCGTCGCGCTGATCGACGGCGACCGGCGGATCACCTACGGACAGCTCAACGCGGACGCCAACCGCTGGGCCCACCACCTGCGTTCGCGAGGACTCGGCCGCGGCGACCTCGCCGGCATCCTCCTGGAACGCGGCGCCGCCTTCGCCACAGCGGTGATAGCGGTGGTCAAGACGGGAGCCGGCTACACGCTGCTCGACCCGGACTTCCCCGACGAGCGACTGCGTACCGCCGCCGAGGATGCGGGGATCTCCCTGCTGCTCACCGACGACGCCCTCGGCCGGCGAGCGGAGGGCCCCTGGACCCTGGTCTCCAGCTCCACGGATGCCTCGGCCGACGCGTCGGACGCGGACCTGGGCCTGCCCATCCGGGGTGAGGACGTGGCGTGCGTGATGTTCACCTCCGGCTCCACCGGACGCCCCAAGGGCATCCTCTCCTCCCACCGCAACCTCGTCTCCACCCTCACCGCACAGACCCACGGACACTTCGGACCCGACGAAGTCTTCCTCCAGTGCTCACCCGTCTCCTGGGACGCCTTCAGCCTCGAATTCTGGGGAGCCCTCCTCCACGGCGGAACCACCGTCCT
>NZ_JBSFVR010000618.1:0-2595 GCF_053592415.1 Streptomyces sp. NPDC002690
GCCTCGGCGGCACGCTGGAAGTGCCCGAGCCGAGATCGGGCCTCGTCGTGGGATCCGGCGCGCTCGCCCGGAGCGCCACGGCGGCGCTCAGGGACCGCGCCGAGTACGGCCTCCGGGCGGTGGGCAGGGTCGCGCTCTGCGGGACGGACGCGGACCCTGCGGCGGACGACGGGCCGACGGGCCGGACTCCGGTCCTGCGCACCCGGGAGGAGGTGGGCCGCACCGTCGTACGCAAGCGCGTGGGTCACGTGCTGTTCACCGAACATCCCGCGGCGACGCCCGAGAACACCGACCTCTTCGCCCTCCTCGCCGGCCACGGCTGCCGCATGTGGCTGCTCGAACCCCCGGCGACGGGCGCGATTCCCGAGCACCGGCCCCCGCGTCCGGACCACTTGTGGGGGTACTCCGCGCACCGCCTGTACGCCGGGCGCCGGCATCCCTTCTCGCACGCGCTCAAGCGCGCGATGGACATCGTCCTCGCTTCCGCCGCGCTGCTGGCCGCCTCCCCCGCTCTGGCGGCCTGCGCCTTCGCAGTACGGCTCTGCGACGGGCCGGGCGTGCTCTTCCGGCAGGAGCGAATCGGCCTGCACGGAAAGCCGTTCACCCTCCTCAAGTTCCGAACGCTGCGGCCCGCCGACCCCCACGAGTCGGCCACCCGGTGGAACGTCGCCGGGGACCGGCGGATGAGCACGGTCGGCAGGGCGCTCCGCCGCACCTCGCTGGACGAACTGCCGCAGTTGTGGAACGTGCTGCGCGGGGACATGAGCCTGGTCGGGCCCCGCCCCGAACGCCCCTTCTTCGTCGCTCAGTTCAGCAGCATCCACCCGGGCTATCAGGCGCGTCACCGGATGCCCGTGGGCATCACCGGGCTCGCCCAGGTGAACGGGCTGCGCGGCGACACCTCGATCGAGGACCGCGCGCGCTTCGACAACCGGTACATCGAGACCTGGTCACTCTGGCAGGACGTCTGCGTACTCGCCCGCACCGTCCTCTCCCTTTTCCGGTGCGGAGGCAGCTGAGCATGACAACCCCCACGACCGACGCCCCGGTCGCACCCGCGACCGCCACGTCGCACGCGCCCACCGCCGCGCCGACCCCGCCGGCGAAGACAGCGCCGTCAACCGGTACCGGGTCCGCCCGCCCCTCGTCCGGCGCGCTGGATCTGTGGGCCCTGCTGCCGCTGGTGGCGACCGTCCTCCTGCTCGCCCTCCCCGCCCCCGGAGCCGGAACGCCCGACTCCGGCGGCGCGCATCCGGCCGACCTCGCGTCGGGAGTGGCGGTGCTGTGCTGCCTGGTACGGCTGCTGGCACGGCGCGTCCGCCCCCTGCCGGCGGGCGCGGTGCTCGTCGCGGTTCTCGCCGTCGTCGGATTCGCCGTGGCGACCGTCACCGCCTCGGACCCGGTGGCGGCGCTGCCCGGCTTCGCACGCTACCTCCAGATCTTCGTCCTCGTACCGCTCGCCGTGTGCCTGACGGTCCGCGACGCCCGCGGCTTCCGGCTGCTCACCGCGGCACTCGTCCTGCTCGCACTGGTCCAGGGGTTCGTCGGAATCCGCCAGTTCGCCACGGGCACCGGAGCCTCGTACATGGGTGAGGAGGTCCGCGCGGTCGGGACGTTCGGCCCCGGCGACATCATGGGCATGGCGACGGTCGTCGCGTACGGACTGCTCGCCGCCGTCCCGTACGCGCTCTGCCCGCCCGCCTCCACCCGCCGCTGGCTGCGTCCCTGTGCGCTCGCCGTCACGGTGGGGCTGCTCGTCGCCCTCGCCGTCTCGTTCAGCCGGGGCTCGTGGATCGCGACGGCACTGGCCGCGCTCACGGTCGTCGTACTGACCGGGCGGCGCACGGCGACGCGGTCCCTGCTGATCCTGGGCGCGCTCTCGGTGATCCTGGTCGGCGGGTTCGGCATCGGCTCCGACATGGTCCGGGAACGGCTCTCCAGCGTCACTGACGTGGCGAGCGCGCCCGACCGCTCCGTCAACGACCGCTACGCCCTGTGGCAGGCCGCCGGGAGCATGTGGCGGGAGCGTCCGACGACCGGGGTCGGCCTCAAGGGCTTCCCGGAGTTCCGCGACGGGCACGCCTCGATCGGCCTGTCCTCCGGCAGCGACACGGAAGGGGCGGGCCAGGAGTTCCGCAGGCAGTCCCTGCTCTCCCCGCACAACATGTACCTGCTGGTCCTCGGCGAGCAAGGGCTGATCGGGTTCGTCACCGTCGTGGGCGGCTGGCTGGCGGTACTCGTCGCGTCGGTGCGCGCCCTGTTCCTCGCCCGCCGCCGGCGTGCCGGCGCGGTCGACTGCGGGCTGGTGGCCGTGGGGCTGGTGGTGTGGCAGACCGTCGACTTCCTGTACTCGGACATCGGCGGGCCCACGACCGTGCTCACGGGTGTCGTGCTGGGGCTGGGCGCGTGGTGGGCGCTGACCGCTCCGGAGAGGGCGGCCGGCGCGTGAGCGACACCACCACCGGGGCCGGTCGCTGCGCCGGGCCGCCGCCCGGGGCGGAGCTCGGCCGCTCGCTCGACGACCCGGACGTGCGGATGGAACTCTGGCTGGCCCTGAAGGCGACGGCTTCGCCGTCGGCCGGCGACTGAGGAACC
>NZ_JBSFVR010000619.1:0-2572 GCF_053592415.1 Streptomyces sp. NPDC002690
CACCGGGCTCCGGGAACGCGTGATGAACGCCGTGCCCACCTCGCTCCGCAAGGGCATCTCGATGGGTATCGGCCCGGAGCGACCGGGTCGGGGGACTCGGCCGTGTCGACGAGGAGGAGCTCGGGCGAGGGCTGCGTGCCGTGGTCCGGCTTGCACAAGATCCACAGGTGCAGCGGGATGCCGTACGGCGGGGCGGCTCCGGCGGGCAGCGCGACGACGGCCCGCAGAGCGCCCCGGCGCAGCAGGTCGGCACGGATGCGGCGGCCGGAACGGCGGGAGGCCGCGGCCGGAGGCATCAGCAGCACGGCGGTGCCGCCTGGTCGCAGTCGGGCCAACGCGTGCTGGACCCAGGCGAGTTCGGACTCGGCGCGGGCCGGATACCCGTACTCCCACCGGGGGTCGTAGGCCAACTCGTCGTGACCCCAGTTGCGCTCGTTGAACGGAGGGTGGCACAGCACCACGTCGGCCGCCAGCTTCGGGAAGGCGTCGGCGCGCAGGGTGTCACCGGTGCGCACGGCCGGCTCCGGCACCTTCGGGGACGCCCCGCCGCCGGCACCCAGGGCGAGGCGGAGCGCGGTGAGCGCCGCGAGGTCGGGGTCGACCTCCTGCGCGTACAGGGCGGCGGGCCGGCCGACGGCCCGCAGCAGCGCCCCGGTGCCGGACGCGGGGTCCAGGACGACGGGGGCGGGCGTCTTCCCGGTCGGCCGACCCAAGTCCTCATCCTGAAGGGCGAGTTCGACCATGAGTGCGGCCAGCTCGGGCGGGGTGAGCGTGTACTGCCTCGGGTTGGAGTCCAGTTGGCGGCCGAAGAGGAACTCGAAGGCCGGGCCCGCCCCGGACTCCGCCGCCATCGCGGCGGCCCCGCGCAGCAGCGGCACGGACGGCCGCAGCGCCTCCGGCCCGGGCAACCGGACGGCCCGGACGGCCTCCGGCCCGGCTCCTTCGGCACCTGCCGGGGCCACCGGCCCGAACCGGGCTTCGAGGACGGGAGCGAGGGCGTCGGGCAGCAGACGGGCGACACGTTCGTCCGAGACCGCCACCAACTCCAGCCAGTCGGTGGGCCGGTCGCGCACGAGCAGCAGCGCGCAGCCCACGTGGATCAGGGCGGTGACGGCACCCGCCGGGTGGCCGGAGAGCTGCTGCCAGACGCGTTCCCGCAGCGGCACCTCGACCAGCTTCCCCTGGCCCCGGAGCCACTTCTCGACGTCGGCGAGTGCGAAGGAGGGGCTGGTCTCCGTGCCGCCGACCGGCTTGGGGAAGTCCGCGTGGCGGCGGCGCCAGTTACTGACGGCGGCCCGTCCGACTCCGGCCAGGCGGGCGATCCCGGCGGCGGTCACCTCAGAGGCGTTCTCCTGCACCGTGCTGTCTCCCTGGTCCGAACCGTCACCGTTCGCGCCACCGTCCGCGCTGTGCAGGCGAGCATACCGACGCACGCCTCACCGATCGATTCACAGGCACACTTCACCTGTTCACTGAATTCCTTGTTGACTCGGTTCACAGGCTCTGCTGTGATGGAGCTGTGCCCGCACCGGTCGAAGTCCACCGGCGCGAAAGGCCCGGCGGAACCCGTCTGCCCGGGTGCCACCGGGCGTCGGTGACCTCTGCTTTCCGTCTCCCGCTCTTCCTCTTCCTGACTTCTCCTGGAGTACCGCCATGCGCCGAGTCGCGCGTACCGCAGCTGCCGCCGTCTGCACCCTCTCCGTGCTCACCCTTGCCGCCTGCGGCAGCGAGGGGGGCGACACCGGCACGGACGCGAAGAAGGGGGGCGCCGCTTCGTCGGCCGCCCCGGCGGAGAAGGAACCGTTCGCGGACTTGTCGGGCCCCGAGGTCGTCAACGCGGCGCTCAAGAACATCCGCAAGGCGACCTCACTGCACCTCGCCGTCGACATGAAGTCGGCCGACACCCCCATGAAGGCCGAGTTCTCCACCAGCATCGGCAACGGCACGTGCACCGGCACCATGGACATGGGCGCCGACGGCTCGATGTCGATCATCAAGATCGGCGAAACCGTCTACATGAAGCTCGACGAGACGATGCTGCGCGCACAGTCCGAGGGCGAGTCCGAGGCGGACATACAGGCCGCGGTGGACATGGTCGCCGACCACTGGATGGCCGAGAAGGCGTCCGACCCGGACACCAAGGACATGGTCGAGTTCTGCGAACTGGAGTCTCTCCTCAAGGATTTCGAGGCAGGCGACACCGAGGCGAAGAAGGCCGGCACGACGACCCTCGACGGCACTCCCGCCCTCCGCCTGAGCGAGAAGGACGGCAAGGAGACCTACTCGATCCTGGTCTCCACCGAGGGCGACCCGCAGCTCCTCCAGGTCAGCTCCACGGGCGGCGACGAGCCGATGACGATGACCTTCTCCGACTTCGACAAGCCCGTCGTGGCGGAGAAGCCGGCCGCGAAGGACATGGTGGACGTCGGCTGAGCCGGGCGTCCGGACGCGCGGTCGACGGGAGTCCGGACGCCGAAGACGACCCCGGGCGGCGGGCATGGGGGGGCCGCGCCGGGTCCGCCGAAGACGATCACCGTGTCGGGCAGTACGGCACGGATCAGGCGGGCCATCC
>NZ_JBSFVR010000620.1:0-2565 GCF_053592415.1 Streptomyces sp. NPDC002690
GTACGTCCTCGTCATCGGCGTGGAGCGGCTCAGCGACCTCACCGACCGGTCGGACCGTGCCACGGCCTTCCTCTTCGGTGCCGGCCGTCGGTCCGGTCGTGGAACCGGCCGGGCCGGGGGCGCGCACCCCGGACTCCGCGGGCCCGCCGGAGTCGGCGAGGTCCGCGTCGATGCTGTCCAGGGCGCTCCGGCCGGCCGCGGGACCGCCGGAGAAGCCGGACTGCGGGCCGTCGGAGAAGTACGGCGACTCGGCGCGCGGGCCGCCCTGCGTGTCCCCGCCCGCCGGGCCCGGCACGCTTCCCCCGGAAGGAGCACCGGCGAAACCACCCGGACCGGCAGGACTGCTCGGGGCGTCCAGCACCGAAGGAGCGGCCGGCACCTTGCGCGGGGCGAACCAGTCGCTGGTGGGCTTCTCCTTGGCGGGCGGCTCGGCCGGCGTCCCCTCGGGGTCACCGCCGTCGCCTGCCTCGGCGGCCGGCTCGCCGGACGGCTGCCCCGGGGCGGGGGTGCCCGCACCGGGAAGCGGCGTGACGGCCGTGCGCTCGGCGTCGGGGGCGCTGTCGCCCTCGGCCATGGGCGTACGCATCACGACGGGCGGGATCGGCCGCGAACCGGGGATGTTGATCCGGATGCGCGTCGTCAGGGTCGTCTCGGTCCTCGGCTCGTCGGGCCGTGACGACCGGGGGGAATCCGGGGTGGGCTCGGGTGCGGGTTCCGCGCCGTCCTGCGTCGGGTGCAACGACGGGTACTGGCGTGATCCGTACGGCGGCGTGCCCGAGGGATAGGCGGCACCACCGCGCCCCTGGGGCCCGGAGGACGAACTGTCAGTTTCACGACTCAAAGCAGGTTCTCCCGATTGGCTCCGCCGCCCGTACTTCCCCCATGCCGCAGGCCAGGGGACGGCTCGGCGCGCGCACCACCATACTGGCCGCCGCGCACGGGCGTTTCACGCCCGGTGGAAACCTCCACCGGCACCTCACACCCGCGAACGCCCACGAGCTGCCGCTCAAGGCATGTCACCGGCCTGAACGTTCCTGGTCGTTGGCCGAAACCGGCCCCTTGGCGAAGGTGGCGCAGATCACAGCGACCACCATCCCTCCGAGGACGAAGAGGGCCAGGACGATCTCGTCGCCGCCCCCGAAGAAGAAGTCACCTTCCGGGCGTCCGTTCAGCACCACGACCACCGCGACGAGCCAGCCGGCGGCGGGCGCGAAGGCGCCGAGCTGCGTACGCGTGAGGACACGACCGCCGTAGAAGACGCCCGCCGCGCCGGCCAGCGCCAGCAGCAGACCGCCGGGGAACCAGGCCGCCTGCACCAGCGCGCCGGCCACCGCGACCAGCGCGCCGAGAATCGCGAGACCGACGTAGGCGCCGATCCTGCGGGGGTTGAGCGGGGCCGCCATCCCGGTGGGCTCGGGGGCCCGGGGCGGGGCGTTGGTACGCGGGGCGCGGGCTTCGGCGCGGGCCCGGTCCTTCTTGCCGCTCATGGCCGGACCCCCGTCCCGACGCCGGCCTCGGGCAGGCCGGCGAAGAGATCGCTCTCGCGCTCCCCGCCACCGCCCTCACCGCCACGGACGCCGTGGACCAGTTGGTAGTACTCGGTGGTGAAGAGCGGCTGGCCCTTGTCGTTGGAGAGGGTGAACCAGGGGCCGTGCACGGAGACCTGGGTGGCGTGCGCCCGCATGGCCGCCGCCTTCGCCTCCGCGTACGCCGAACCGTCGATCTCCGTGGTGATCACGGACTCCTCGGTCACGCCGGGCACGTCGTCGACGTCGGCGATCTCCGCGAACACCCCGGGGGCCTCGGCCCGGAGCCGGGCGAACGCCTCTTCGGCCACCGGGCGGGGCGTCCGGTTCCAGTAGATCTTCGCGACGGCGTGCGGCGCGCCCGAGGCACCGGAACCGGCCGTGTACCCGGGATCGGCGGCGAGTTCGGCCGCGCGGGTCGCCACCCGGTGGGCCTGGACGTGGTCCGGGTGGCCGTAGCCGCCGTCGGGGTCGTACGTCACCAGGACCTGCGGGCGGACCTCGCGGATGACGTCCACCAGCGGGGCCGCCGCCTCGTCCACGGCGGTGTCCCAGAAGGCGCCGGGCCGGTGGTTCTGCTCGGTGCCCATCATCCCGGAGTCGCGGTACCTGCCCGGAGCGCCCAGGAAGCGGTGGTCGGTGACCCCCAGCTCCTTCATGGCGGCGGCGAGTTCACCCACGCGGTACGGGCCGAGCGCGTCGTCCCGGTCGGCCGCGAGGTGCGCCAGCGACGGCGGGATGACCTCGCCCTCCTCGCCCAGGGTGCAGGTCACCAGCGTGACGTGGGCGCCCTCGTGGACGTACTTGGCCATGGTGGCGCCGTTGTTGATCGACTCGTCGTCGGGGTGCGCGTGCACCAGGAGCAGACGGCGGGCGGGAAGGTCCTTCATGAGGACCACCCTACGAGCCCGGCTCCCCGTCGGGGACGTCGGCGTCCTCGGTTCACACGTCCGGGGACCCGCGCGGTACCGCCCCCGGCGTGCGTACGCAGGGCCCCCTGCCGTTGGCGGGGCCGCGACCACGCGGGCGTCGTTCTATC
>NZ_JBSFVR010000621.1:0-2557 GCF_053592415.1 Streptomyces sp. NPDC002690
GCCAAGGACACGGAAGAGGCGGAAGTACGCCCCGACCACTGGGCCCGGACACCAGTTTCCTGGACCTGCGCCCGGACACCCCGGAACCCCACGACCCGGACATCAGTTTCCTGGACCTGCGCCCGGACACCCCGGAACCCCACGACCCGGACACCAGTTTCCTGGACCTGCGCCCGGACACCCCGGAACCCCACGACCCGGACACCAGCTTTCTGGACCTGCGCCCGGACACCCCGGAACCCCACGACCCGGACATCAGCTTCCTGGACCTGCGCCCGGAGGACGCCGGGGGCGACCCGGAGTGAGCCCTGGAACGGTCGCGGGCCGGCGTGTGACGGACCGTCCGATGACTTACACCGGGGAGCCGAGCGCGGTCGGCACATGAACAAGTCGCAGTCAAACGACGGACGTCCTTCGAGATGTTTCCCCGGACATTGGTAGCCAACCAGCCGATATGGACGGCTCGTTCCGCTCATCCGGGGCATCACCAATGAACATCGAAGGACACGACATGTCTCGTACATGGTTGATCACCGGCGCGTCCCGTGGATTCGGGCGCGCTCTCGCGGAAGCGGTGCTGGCGACCGGTGACCGGTTGGTGGCCACCGCCCGTCGGCCGGAGCAGCTTGCCGATCTGGTCTCCCGCTACGGCGACCGCGTGCTGGCCGTGGCCCTGGACGTCACCGATGTCGAGGCCGCCGGGCGCGCGGTCCAGGCCGGGGTCGAGGCCTTCGGCCGCCTGGACGTGATCGTCAACAACGCCGGGTACGCCAACAGCGGGCCGATCGAGGAGATGGCGGAGGAGGACTTCCGCGCGCAGTTCGAGGCGAACTTCTTCGGAGTCGTCAACGTGACCCGAGCCGCGCTCCCGGTGCTGCGCGAGCAGCGTTCGGGAACCTTCGTGCAGTTCTCCTCCCTCGGTGGCCGGGTCGGCGGCACCCCGGGGATGGGCGCCTATCAGAGCGCCAAGTTCGCGGTGGAGGGCTTCTCCGAAGTTCTCGCCAACGAGGTCGCCCCGTTCGGGGTCAAGGTCGTCATCGTCGAGCCGGGCGCCTTCCGTACGGACTGGCAGGGCTCGTCGATGGAACTGCACGCCGTGGGGGCCGACTACGAGGAGACCGTCGGCGCCATGAACAAGTACCGGGCCGAGAACAACGGCACCCAGCCCGGGGACCCGGTACGTGCCGCGCAGGTCCTCATCGAGGTCGTCGGCGACGACGACCCGCCGCGCAGGCTCCTGCTCGGCGCCCAGTCCGTGGCCATGGCGCTGGAGGCGGGCGAGGCTCGCGCCGCGGAAACCCGGAAATGGGCTGCGGCCAGCGGTGCGGCGGACTTCCCCTCGTAGTCCCTCCCCGCCCTCCCGCGTGGGATTCGGCCGACGCGACGCACCACCGCGTCCGTCGTCCGTCGCGCTTCACCTCCCGCCCGCTTCCGCACCACTAGGCACTCTTCTTTCAAACGTTTCAGGCTTTTTGAAACGCTTTACATCATTTCGTACTCTCTGAAGGAGATCTCTCATGTCTCGCAAGACCTGGCTCATCACCGGCGCTTCCAGCGGACTGGGCAAGGCCCTGGCCGAACACGTCCTGGCCAACGGCGACCAGGTGGTGGCGACCGCCAGCTCGACGCAGGCCACCACCGAGCTGGCCTCCCGCTACCCGGAGACCGCGCTCGCGGTCCGGCTCGACGTCACCGATCCCGCGGACCGGGTGGCCGCGGTGCGCGCCGCCGAGGAGCGTTTCGGAGGCATCGACATCCTGGTGAACAACGCCGCGATCGACTTCATAGGTGCCCTGGAGGAGCAGGAGGAAAGCGACTACCGGCGGCTGTTCGAAGTCAACTTCTTCGGCGCGGTCGCCCTCACCCGGGCGGTGCTGCCCGGCATGCGAGCACGCCGCAGCGGCACGATCGTCAACGTCTCTTCCATGGACGGCCTGGCCAGTCTCCCGGCCAACGGGTTCTACTCGTCCAGCAAGTTCGCGCTGGAGGGCTTCACCGAGGCGTTGTGGCAGGAGATCGAACCCATCGGCCTGCGCGCGATGATCATCCAGCCCGGTTCGTTCCGTACCGGTATCGAGAACCGGACGAAGGCGTCCGGCGAGGCCATCGCGGACTACGCCGACACCGCCGGCGCCTTCCGCGGCATGATGGGCAGTCTCACCCCGGAGATGTTCCCCGGCGACCCGGAGCGGGCCGCCGAGGCGATCTGGCAGGTCGCGACCGCGCAGGAGACCCCCCACTGGGTCGTCCTGGGCAGTGACGCCCAGCGGCGCATCGGCGTCAAGCTCGAACAGCTCCAGGCGGAGTTCGAGGCGGGCAAGGACCTGGCGTACAGCACGGACTTCCCGGGCGCCGCAGCCAACGCGGTTCTCTGACAGCATCGGTGGCGGCGAGTCAGCCGGCCCGCCGAGCGCTCGGACCACACCACCGGTGCTCTCTCTCCGAGCCAGGTGATTCCCCGAGGTGCACACGAGCCCTCCCCCAAGGGCCGTGTGCACCTCCCCGGGCACGTCCCGGACAGCGAAGAACGCCGTCGGCGGCGGGTGGTCGGTCCACC
>NZ_JBSFVR010000622.1:0-2545 GCF_053592415.1 Streptomyces sp. NPDC002690
TCCACCTCGTTGCCCCGGGCCGTCGCGAGTTCGCAGGCGAAGACCTGCAACGGGACCGCGCCCCGCCCCCTGCTCGTGCCCGACCCGCCCCCGGCTCACCCCTTGCTGACCGCCGCGAGGATCTCCGGCAGCCGGGCCGCCGTGCGCGGCGCCGCGAGCCGCAGGCCCGCCCAGGTGACGAGCACGCCGTACACCGCGCCCGCGGGCGCCATCAGCCACACCGACCGGTGGTCCGTCACGGTCAGCGCCACCGTCACGGCGATCACCGGTGCGGCCACCACCGCGGAGCCGAACAGGCCCACCAGGGAGGACAGCACGGCCAGTCCGCCCTGACCCGGCACCGCGTTCTTGAAGCCGCTCGCCTGCGGGATCGAGTACGGGAAGAACGCCGACGCGACCGCGCCCAGGCCGAACATCGCTCCGAGCAGGGCGAACAGGATGCCGAGGACCCCGGGCAGGGACCCCCAGGCGTCGAGCATGGCGGAGAGCACCACGGCGACCAGCACCGTGTACGGCACCGCGACGACCGCCAGCGCCAGGGCGCGCGCCCGCAGTTCCTCGTACGCGTCCCGGGGTGTCGAGACGGTCTGCGCCACCATCCAGAAGGCGGAGGTGTCCTGGCCGAACTGGTTGAACATCTGCATCCCGAGGAGCATCGGCGCGAAGCAGGCGAACCAGACCGTGCCGGCCCCTTGCAGGGCGTTGAAGACGGGCACGATCAGCCCGACCGCGAGCGAGGTGATCCAGGCCGCCTTCGTCTTCGGGTCCCGCAGGACGTACCGCAGGCTCCGGCCCATCACCGTACGGGTCCGGCCCTCCGGCAGCAGCCGGCCCAGCCGGGAGCGCCGGGCGGCGGGGTCCTTCCCGCGCGTCGGTCCGGCGGCGGCGATCGTCGAACCGTCCGGCGCCGTCATCAGCGCCACCAGACCGCGCTGCCACCACCACAGCAGAGCGGCCAGGGCCACCGCCGAGACCAGGAGCTGCGCCACCGCCTCGCCGTACGCCCCGCCGGACGCGGAGTCCACCGCGCCGATCGCCGAGGCGGCGGGCAGCCACCGCACCACACCGGCGGCCGGCTCCAGGGCGGAGAGCCCGCCCGCCGCGCCGATGCGCTGGGCGCCGAAATTCACCACCTGCATGCCCACCGCGATCACCAGCCCGCTCAGCACCGCGAGGTCGCGGCCCTTGCGCGAGGTCAGCAGCCGGATGTTCGCCGTGGCGACGGACCGGGCCAGCGCCACGCAGATCAGCAGCGCCAGCGGTACGGCGACCACCCCGACGGCCACCGCCCCCGCCCCGTGGGCCACCGCGAGCACCGATCCCACCAGCAGGCAGAGCGCGTACAGCGGCCCCACACCGACCAACGAGGCCGCCAGCAGCGCCCGTACCAGCGGACGCGGACGGAGCGGCAGCATCACCAGCCGGCTCGGGTCCAGCGTCTCGTCCCCACTCGGGAAGAACAGCGGCAGCACCGCCCACCCCAGGGCGAGCACCCCGGTGGCCAGCACCACCACGGTGGCCGCGTCCCGCCCCTCGCCGCGCAGCAGCACCAGCCCCAGCAGCTGCCCCACCGCGATCAGCGCCACCACGACCAGGGTCACCACGAACGCGGCCGACCGCCCGGCCGACTGCCGCAACCCGTTGCGGAGCAGCGCCAGCTTGAGCCGCACGAAGAGGGGGACCAGCCCCTCGCTCCCGGCGACCGGGGCGACCGGCGCGTCCGGGGTGTCCGGCGCGTCCGGGGCGGGACCGGACGGGAAGTCGAGGACGCTCATCGGCCGCCGCCCAGCCAGTCGAGGCCGTCCGCGCCGTCGACCGCACGCGCGCCCACCAGGTCGAGGAACGCCTGCTGCAGCGAGGGGGCTTCGCCCCGTACCTCGGCGAGCGGACCCTGCGCCTTGATCCGGCCCGCCGCCATCACCGCCACCCAGTCGCAGAGCGACTCGACCAGTTCCATCACATGGCTGGAGAAGACGACGGTCGCCCCGGACCGGGTGTAGCGCTCCAGCACCCCTCGGATGACCTGCGCGGAGACCGGGTCGACCCCCTCGAAAGGCTCGTCCAGGAAGAGCACTTCGGGATTGTGCAGCAGGGCCGCCGCCAGCCCGATCTTCTTCCGCATGCCGGTCGAGTAGTCGACCACGAGCTTGTGCCGTGCACCGCCCAGATCGAGCACGTCCAGCAACTGGGAGGCCCGTTTGTCGGTCTCGGCGCCGGAGATCCCGCGCAACCTGCCGTTGTAGGCGAGGAGTTCCTGACCGGAGAGCCGTTCGAAGAGCCGCAGCCCCTCGGGCAGCACTCCGATGCGCGACTTGACGGCGACCGGATCGGTCCACACGTCGTGGCCGCCGATCTCGACCTTCCCCATGTCGGGCCGCAACAGCCCGGTCACCATGGAGAGGGTGGTCGTCTTGCCCGCGCCGTTCGGCCCCACCAGGCCGATGAACCGGCCCGCCGGCAGGTCGAGATCGATCCCGGAGACGGCCATCTGCTGGCCGAACCTCTTCCACAGCCCCCGCACCCGCACGGCGGGCGGCCGGCCCGA
>NZ_JBSFVR010000623.1:0-2544 GCF_053592415.1 Streptomyces sp. NPDC002690
CCAGGGTCACCGTGCACCGCGGGGACGCCCTCAGCGCCCTTCCCGAGCTCGACGGCCAGGTCGACCTGGTGATCTCCAACCCGCCGTACATCCCGCTCACCGAGTGGGAGTACGTGGCGCCCGAGGCCCGCGACCACGACCCGCAGATGGCGCTCTTCTCCGGCGAGGACGGTCTCGACACCATCCGCGGCATCGAGCGCACCGCGCACCGCCTGCTCCGCCCCGGCGGCCTCGTCGTCATCGAGCACGCCGACACCCAGGGCGGCCAGGTCCCCTGGATCTTCACCGAGGAACGCGGCTGGGCCGACGCGGCCGACCACCCGGATCTCAACAACCGGCCGCGATTCGCGACCGCCCGCAAGGCCATGCCGTGACCGGCGCCGCGGCCCCGTGCCCGCACCGCCCGCACCACTCTTACCCGTACACGCTTGAGGAGGCCGGCTGATGGCACGGCGATACGACTGCAACGACGCGACCGACCGTACGACCGGGCTGCGTGAAGCCGCCTCGGCGGTACGTCGCGGCGAACTGGTCGTGCTCCCCACCGACACCGTGTACGGGATCGGTGCGGACGCCTTCTCCTCGGAGGCCGTCGCGGACCTGCTCGACGCCAAGGGCCGCGGGCGCAACATGCCCACCCCGGTCCTCATCGGCTCCCCGAACACGCTGCACGGCCTGGTCACCGACTTCTCCGAGCAGGCGTGGGAGCTCGTCGACGCCTTCTGGCCCGGCGCCCTCACCCTCGTCGCCAAGCACCAGCCCTCGCTCCAGTGGGACCTCGGCGACACCCGTGGCACCGTCGCCGTCCGGATGCCGCTGCACCCGGTCGCCATCGAGCTGCTCACCGAGGTCGGCCCGATGGGCGTCTCCAGCGCCAACCTCACCGGCCACCCCTCCCCGGAAACCTGCGACGCCGCCCAGGAGATGCTCGGGGACTCCGTGTCCGTCTACCTCGACGGCGGCCCCACCCCGGGCAACGTCCCGTCCTCCATCGTCGACGTCACCGGCAAGGTCCCGGTCCTGCTGCGCGCCGGCGCCCTGTCCGTCGAGGAACTGCGCAAGGTGGTACCCGACCTCGAGGTGGCCAATTGACCGCCCCTGAGGGGCGTGGCATAGCGGGGCAGAGAGACCACTTCCGCATTCTCCACGTCAGCACCGGCAACGTCTGCCGCTCGCCCATCACCGAGCGGCTGACCCGCCATGCCCTGGTGGACCGCCTCGGCGATCCCCTCCAGGGCGGCCTCATCGTGGAGAGCGCCGGCACCTGGGGGCACGAGGGCGCCCCCATGGAGACGAACGCCGAGATCGTCCTCGCCGACTTCGGCGCGGACGCCACCGGCTTCGTCGGCCGCGAGCTCCTCGACGAGCACGTGATCCGTGCCGACCTGGTGCTCACCGCGACCCGCGACCACCGTGCGCAGGTCATCTCCATGGGGCA
Organism: Streptomyces sp. NPDC002690; assembly: GCF_053592415.1. NCBI lineage: Bacteria > Bacillati > Actinomycetota > Actinomycetes > Kitasatosporales > Streptomycetaceae > Streptomyces > Streptomyces sp. NPDC002690. The sequence goes on from NZ_JBSFVR010000623.1 coordinate 1,439, forward strand.
CTCCGCCGGACTGCGCACCTTCACCCTGAAGGAGTTCACCCGGCTCGTGCGGGCCATAGACCCCGCCACCCTGCCGGACGCCCACGACGAGGGCGTGGTCGAGCGTGCCCGCGCCCTGGTGCGCGCCGCCGCCGCGCTCCGCGGCTGGCTGCTGGCCCCCACCGCGGACGCCGACGAGGTGTACGACCCGTACGGCGCGCCGATCACCTTCTTCCGCTCGATCGGGGACGAGATCAACCAGGCGCTCGACCCGGTCGTCACCGCGCTCACCGGCGTGCCCGCGCACCACTGAACCGCGCCCCGGCCGGCGCTTCCGCGCGGCCGGTGAGGACCCTTGCGCCGACCGGCCCCACCAGCCCTTTCGCGGCGGGCGTACGTGCGAGTACCGGCCTACATTGGATGCGAAGCCCCCCCACGCAGCACCCTCAGGCCCGGAGCCGTCAGATGCCGGTCAGCACCCCCACAGCACCCCTGCCGCACGCCGCTGGGGCCGAAGACCTCGGCCCGCTGTTCCGGACCGACCCGGAGATCGCCGAAGTGCTGCGGGAGGAGTCCCGCAGACAGGCCGGCTCCCTCCAGCTGATCGCCGCCGAGAACTTCCAGTCGCCCGCCGTACTCGCCGCGCTCTCCTCGCCGCTGGCCAACAAGTACGCCGAGGGCTACCCCGGCGCCCGCCACCACGGCGGCTGCGAGCAGGCCGACGCCGCCGAACGCATCGCCACCTCCCGCGCCACCGCCCTCTTCGGCGCCGAACACGCCAACGTCCAGCCGCACTCCGGGTCCTCCGCCGTGCTCGCCGCCTACGCCGCGCTGCTGCGCCCCGGCGACGCCGTACTGGCCATGGGCCTGACCTCCGGCGGTCACCTCACGCACGGATCACCGGGCAACTTCTCCGGACGCTGGTTCGACTTCACCGGCTACGGCGTGGACCCCGGCACCGGGCTGATCGACTACGACCGGGTGCGCGCCCTGGCCCGCGCACGCCGGCCCAAGGCCATCGTCTGCGGCTCGATCTCCTACCCCCGCCACCCCGACTACGCGCTCTTCCGCGAGATCGCCGACGAGGTGGGCGCCCGCCTGATCGTCGACGCCGCGCACCCGATGGG
>NZ_JBSFVR010000624.1:0-2538 GCF_053592415.1 Streptomyces sp. NPDC002690
ACCCGGACCGCATGGCCTCCCGCATCCTCGACATGGGCGACCCCCGAGGCCGCGCAGGCCCGGGTCCGGCGAAGGCCGCGCAGGCCCGGTCCGGCGAAGGTCAGGAGCGCGTGATCCGGACCCGGTAGTCGCCCTCGTCGTCCTCGCCGAGCACGGACACCCGGATGCCGTTGGCGCGGTCGGTGAAGGTCTCGCCCGGTTGGAACGGCGCGTCGGAGAGCTCGGCGTGCACGTTGGGCCGACGGGTGCAGCCACCGCTGTCACCGGTGCTGTCCGCGACGGAGACCGGGCCCTGGCCCGTCTCCACGTCCGAGTCGACCTGGTAGATCAGCACTCCCGGACGGCAGACGGCCTCGTCGTTCCCGGCGTCGGTGCGTACCTCGACGACGTACCCGGAGTCCTCGCCCAGCGGTACGACCGCGAGCTTGGTGCCTCCCTCGGTCTCCAGCGGTTTCAGGGTGTGCTCGGTCGTGCCGGACTCCGACGCGCAGGTGATCTGCCCGTTGTCGAGCCAGCCCAGCTTCCACTTGTGCCACCCGAGGAAGTCGTTGTTGGCGCCCCAGTCCTCGGACATGATGTCCCAGTGCCCGACCGAGCCGCCGCCCTCCGCGGTGTAGAGGTCGGGGAGTCCGAAGACATGGCCGTTCTCGTGGGGGAGCACCCGGTAGCCGGTCCGGGCGTAGGAGCCCGAGCCGTCGTCCTGGCGGCTGTAGACGAACGAGGTGTTGGCCAGCGGCACGCCGTCGGCGCGCGGCGCCTCGTCGTTGTCGGGGAAGGTCACGGAGAGCACCGTGTCGAGGGCCGAGGGTCCCGCGTTCGGCGTGACCAGCACGTTGATCAGGTCGTACTCCGAGAAGTCGACCCGCGCGTCGGCCGCCTTGACGATGTCCGACACCAGTTGGCGGTAGCCCGGTTCGTACGGTGAGCCGCGCTCTATGCCGTACTCGGTGAACGGTGTCGGCATCCGCAGCCAGCCCTTCACCGGCGCCTCGGCCACATAGGTCAGCCGGCCGTACGAACTCCGGCGGAACCAGTCGGAGGTCTGCGGGAAGAACTCCGCCATCCGGTCCGCCGCCGTCCCGCTGCCCTGCGCGTCCGGAAAGTCGATCATGAGGTTCAGGGCCCGCACCGTGCCGGTGGAGCGGGCGTATCCCGGAGGCGTCGGCATGCCTTCGGACATCTGTACGCCCAGGGCGGCGGATATCCGGCACGGGCCGAGCGCGGACTCGTGGCTGAGGGAGGCCGGACCGGCCGTGGCCCGGCTCGCGTCGGGTAGCGCGGTGCTCGCGGTGGCCAGAGCGGCGATGACCAGCGCGGTCGCCCCCGCGAGAGCGAGCGGGCGGCGACAGCTGCGTATCCCTCGGCGAGGGTGCTGCATGGGGCGCGCCTCCGGGGTACACGGCAGCCGGCCGACCCGGACTGCGCTCTGGCGTCAGCCTCTGTCCGCTCGTCCCGGCCCGCTCGTTGGGTAAGCCGATCGGAGGGTTTTGCCGTGGGGGGTGAACCTGTGACGCAGGTCACTTGTGTGGGCGAAATAACCGGGGACCCTTTCCCCGTTTGAACGTGTGTCCCCAGGAAGTGGGGACGTGGTCCCCGGTTCGTCCGGGAGCCGCCCGTACTCGTACACCGGAGAAGGTCCACGCCGTGGAGACCGTCGCTCGAACCGCACCGGAATGCCGGCGCCGTACGTCCCGTCCGCGGGCCGACGCGCTGCGCAACCGCGAACGGATCGTCACGGCCGCCCGGGAGATGTTCGTCGAGCTGGGGCCGGACGTGCCCCTCGACGACGTCGCCCGGAGGGCCGGCGTCGGCAACGCCACGCTCTACCGGAACTTCCCCGACCGGGCCGCGCTGACCCATGAGGTCGTCCTCGCGGTGCTGTCCCGGACCGCCGACCGGGCCGAAGAGTCCATGGCCGAGGGGAGCGATCCGTTCGACGCGCTCAGCCGCTTCGTGCACGCGGCCGCCGACGAACGGGTCGGGGCCCTGTGCCCCCTGCTCTCCGGAACGTTCGACAAGGCCCATCCCGAACTGCTCGCCGAACGCCTGCACCTCGAAGTGGCCGTCGAGGAACTCGTGCGGCGCGCCATGGCCTCCGGGCTGCTGCGCACCGACATCGCGGTCGGTGACCTCATGATCGCCCTCTCCCAGCTCACCCGGCCTCTCCCCGGCATCGCCTGCCTGGAGATCGACCAGTTCGCCCACCGCCATCTGCAGCTCTTCCTCGACGGACTGCGGACCCCGGTCCGCTCCGAACTCCCCGGCTCGGCGGCGACCTTGGAGGATCTGCGACGGCGCTGACGCCACACGCATCCTCCGACCGCCCGGCCGGACCCGCCGATGTCCGAAGTCTTACCGCTTCCCGACTTTTTTCCCTGTTTCCTTCAGTTCCTCCCTTTATCCTCTTTCGCTTCCCACGGGACCGGCAGCGTCGCCGGTGACCGGGGCCGGGCCGCACGGCCCGTGCGTACTCACGTCGTTGACGGCGACGACGTTCCCGAACCAGCGGGAGGCGTGGTCGATCTCGATGGTGGTCAC
>NZ_JBSFVR010000625.1:0-2484 GCF_053592415.1 Streptomyces sp. NPDC002690
CGGCTACTCCACCGCCCTGATGCCCGAGGACAGCCGCCCGCTCCTCGCCGTGCCTCACTCGAAGAACTTGAGGCTCCACCCGGTGTCCGAAGTCGCTCCCGGGACGTTGGCGCGGCTGTAGGTCGTACCGCCCCACCAGCAGAAGCTCCCGGTGTACCAGTACCGGTTGGCCCACGAGTACGCCGTCCCCTTCGGGACCGCGTGGAACATCAGCGGAAACGTCGGGCCGGCCGGCGGGCTGGTGTTGATGTCACCGTCCAGCAGCACGAAGCTGTGGTGCCCGGGTCCGTTCACCTGCAGCGTGGGATCCCAGCCGGGGTTCATCGTCGAGCCGTTCGAGCCGAACAGGCACCCGTTCGACTTGTACCAGTCCCACACGTATGTCGGGTCGCCGCCGGCCCGCAGCCGCACTTCGGCCAGACAGTACTGGTCGCTCCAGCTGCCGTTGGCCGAGTACACGATGTGCAGCTGGCCGTTCGGGTCCTTGATCGCCTCGGGCGCCTCGTTGATGTACGGGTTGCCGACCACCCGCTCCCAGCTCTCCCGGGGCTGCGAGATGACGTAACGCGCGCCGGTGGGCGTGGTGGGGCTGCTCATCCGGGCGATGTAGAGGTTCTGCTCGACGTTGGTGTCGCCGGCCCAGCCGGACCAGACGAACCAGCGCTGCCCGTTGAAGGTGAACATCGTGCCGTCGATGGCCCATTTACCGTCGGGCAGAGCGAGTTGGGTCTCGGCCGTGTACCCGCTGTCGGCGGTCGCCGAGCTGATCACGTACATCCGGTGCGCGGCACCGACCCCGGCCGTGAAGTAGATGTAGTACCGGCCGCCGTCCCGCACGAGCTCCGGCGCCCAGACCTCACCGAGGCCGCGGGTGTCGGACCAGACCTGCCGCGCGGACGCGGATGCCAGGGCGGCCGTGGACGACGCCTGCCGCACGGCGATGCCGCCGCCGGTCGACTGTACGGAGACATAGGTGGAGCCGACCCGGATCACGCTGGGGTCGGCGGCCCGCATGCTCGTCTGGGAAGCCCGGGCGGGTCCCGCCGACGACACGGACACCACGACCGTGAGGAGCCCCGCGAGAACGAGGGCGGCAAGGCCGTACATACGGCGGATGAGATTCATGGTCCCCTTCCGTGGTTCGCCTCCGCTTCGACGCCGGACGAGGACCGGCAAAGGGCGCCGGACCGCGCGCGGCAGCCGGGCCGGGACCGCCTGGAAGAACGCCGCGGGGCCGGTCCCGGCCGCGGCTTTCGACTCGGCGATCTCGCGCACTCGCCGGGCTCCCGGCTCACGCACCCCTGACGAAGCGTCCTCACATCGATGTGAGAGCGCTCTCACAGCATCCGGAATGGTTCTGTCCATGTCAATGAGTACGGCCGGGTGGCCCTTCTCCACGAGCCGTCAGCCGACGCACCGTCGGGCAGTGCGCGGCGCGCGCCGCCCACGCACCCAACTCCCCCGCCTCCGGGTCGAACTCGACCCGGAACGATCAGTTAGCCCGTTCGCCGTCCGGCGCCCGCCCCCTCCTCGATTCCGTCCCGGAAGAAGGTGACCTGCGCAAACGGGGGGCCGAGGCGCAATGCCGGGCCTGACCGGGTGACAGAGGCGCCGACTCCCCGTGTTGCGGGCGTGACGGAGTGTCGGTTGCCTCGAAAGCGGAGCACAGCGGAGGAGCCGCGCAGTCCGGCCGGGCCCCGCTCTCGATGGAGGAACCTCATGCGCAACACACGCACCGGTGCGGGTATCTGTCTGGCCGTAGGTCTGCTGGCCCTGGCGGCCCCGGCCGCCCTGGCCGCGGACCCCGCCGGTGAGCAGACCATTCACATCAGCCCGGCGAGCGCCTCACCCGGTTCACTGGTCACCGTCAGCACCCGGGCCTGCGGCAAGGAGACCTACGGCAAGGGGACCTCGGAAGCCGCAGGGGCGTTCCACCTCTTCGAGGGCAAGCGCAAGGGTGTACTCGTCGGCGAGTTCGAGGTGCCGGACGACGCGCGGCCGGGCACCGACACGGTCACCGTGAAGTGCCCCCCGCGCATCCTGATGACGGACACCTACCGGATCGCCGACCGTACGCCCAGCGGCGGGGTCGCCGCCGGATTCAGCGTGCCCGTGAACCACGGCGCACAGCTCGCGCTGGGAGGTGTCCTGCTCGCCGGGGCGGCGGCCGGGACCGCGTTCAGGCTGCGCCGCCGGGCGGCGTCGGTCCGCGGCTGACCGTACGACGCCTGTCCGCGTGCCCCGTATCCCCTCGTGCTCCGGGGCGCGCGGACGTGCCATCCCAACCGCCGCGAGACAGAGGACACGCGATGGAAACCGGGCGCAGTACCAGTACCTCGCCCCAGCCGTTCCCGGCGGTGAAACACCTGGTCTGGGCCGTGGTGGTGGGGCGTAGCCGGAGAGGCGCTCCTGTGCCTTCACCAGCAGTTGACGAGCCCTTTCGCGACTCATCTCATGCTGCTGACCGATACTCCCGAGCGTTTC
>NZ_JBSFVR010000626.1:0-2484 GCF_053592415.1 Streptomyces sp. NPDC002690
AACGGTGCGAGGACGGCAAGGGTGATCGCCGCGTAGATCCAGTTGGAGGCGGCCTGGCTCTGGTGCCGCGCGGATCGGCACCTCGGCGCCGAACGCCCGGCGCACCTTGCCGACCAGCCGGGTGGCGCGCAGCGAGTGGCCGCCGAGCAGGAAGAAGTCGTCGTCGAGGCCGACCCGCTCCACGTCCAGCACCTCGGCGAAGATCTCCGCGAGGCGCTGCTCCTGCTCCGTCCCGGGCGCCCGGTACTCGCCGGTGGCGGCGAAGACCGGGTCCGGCAGGGCAGCCCGGTCGATCTTGCCGTTGACGGTCAGCGGCAGCCGGTCCAGGACCACGAAGGCGGCGGGCACCAGGTACGCGGGCAGCTGCCGGCCGAGGGCCGTGCGCAGCAGGTCGGCGAGGTCGTCCCCGGTCTGCGCGGCGGTGTCGGGCACCACGTAGGCGACCAGTTGCTTCGAGCCGTCGGCGGTGTCGGTTTCCCGGGCGAGCACGACGGCCTGGGCGACCTCCGGGTACGCGGCGAGCACGGACTCGATCTCGCCGGGCTCGACGCGGAAGCCGCGCACCTTCACCTGGGCGTCGTTACGGCCGGCGTAGACGATACGGCCGTCGCGGGTCCAGCGTGCCAGGTCGCCGGTGCGGTACAGGCGCTCGCCCGCACCGCCGACCGGGGCGGCGACGAACCGGGAGGCGGTCAGCGCCGGGTGGTTCAGGTAGCCGCGGGCCAGGCCCGCGCCGGCCAGGTAGAGCTCGCCGACGACGCCCGGCGGGACCGGGGTCAGGTTCCCGTCGAGGACGTAGGCGCGCATGTCGTCCAGCGGCCGGCCGATCGGCACCCCGGCGGACAGGTCTTCGGTGGGCGAGAACGGGTGGGTGACGGCGAAGGTCGTGGTCTCGGTGGGGCCGTAGCCGTTGGTGACCCGGATACCGGGGCAGTGCGCCCGCAACTGTGTCAGCGCCGCGACCGGCACCGCGTCGCCGCCGACCCACAGCCGTTCCAGCCCGGCCAGGCAGGCCGGGTCCTGGTCGAGGACGGCGGCGAACAGGCCGACCGGCAGCCACAGCGCGTCCAGCCGGTGCGCCGCGATCAGGGCGCGCAGCGCGAGGGCGTCGATCTCGCCGGGCGGGGCCACCACGGCGAGTGCCCCGGACAGCAGCGGCACCCAGACTTCGAAGGTGCTGGCGTCGAAGGCCTGCGAGGAGTGCACCAGCACCCGCTCGGTGCCCTCGAACTGCCGGTCGGTGGCCAGTGCGACGATGTCGGCGTGGGTGACGGCGACGCCCTTGGGAAGGCCGGTCGAGCCGGAGGTGTACATCACGTACGCGAGGTTCGACGCCGCGACCGGGCAGGCAGGGACGGGCGGGACGCCGGCTGGCCCTGCCTGCTCCGCCTGCTCCGCCTGCTCCAGCGTCCGCACCGGAACGCCGGTCAGCGGCAGCAGGGCCGCCGCGTCCCCGGTGGCCAGCACCAGCACCGGCCGGGCGTCGGCGAGCACGAACTCCAGCCGCTCGCGCGGGTAGTCCACGTCCAGCGGCAGGTATCCGGCACCGGCCTTCAGCACGGCGAGCTGCGCCACCAGCAGCTCGGCGGAGCGCGGTGCGGCAAGCCCGACCAGGGTCTCGGGGCCGGCACCCCAGGCGGTCAGCGCCGCGGCGATCCGGTCGGAGCGGGTGTCCAGCTCGGCGTAGCTGAGGGTGGTGTCCCCGCAGGTCACCGCGGGCGCGTCCGGGGTCCGGGCGACCTGCTCGGCGAACAGCTCCGGCACCGGGACGGCCTGTGTTCCGCGCGCGGTGTCGTTCCATTCCGTCAGGACCCGCTGCCGTTCGGCCGCCTCCAGGACCTCGACGCCGGCGACGGCCGCCCCGGGGGTGGCGGTGACCTGCCGGAGCACGCGGACGAAGCGGGCCGCGAGCTGCTCGGCGGTGGTCCGGTCGAACAGGTCGAGCGCGTACTCCAGATAACCCTCGAAACCGCTGCCGCCGTCCGCCTCGGACAGCGTCAGGGTGAGGTCGAACTTGGCGATCCGGGCACCCTCGGTCATGTCCTGGTGCGGTGTGAGGGTGAGGCCGGGCAGCTCCAGGCTCGGGAACAGGCCCTCGTTCCAGACGAACACGACCTGGAACAAAGGCTGGTAAGCGGTGGAGCGCTCCGGGTTCAGCAGCTCCACCAGGCGCTCGAACGGCAGGTCCTGGTGGGCGTAGGCGGCCAGCGCCCGGTCCCGGACCTGGTCGACGAGCTCGGCGAAGGAGGTGCGCCCGGACAGGTCGGCGCGCAGCACCCAGTTGTTGACGAAGAAGCCGACCAGCGGGCCGAGGTCCTGGTCGGTACGCCCGGCGATCGGCGAGCCGATCGTCACATCCTCGCCGGCGCCGAGCCGGGACAGCAGCACCGCCAGCGCCGCCTGCAGCACGATGGGCGTGGTCGCGCCGTGCTGCCGGGCCAAGCGCCTTACCGCGGCAGCCAGTTCGGCGTCCACCTCGAAGCC
>NZ_JBSFVR010000627.1:0-2468 GCF_053592415.1 Streptomyces sp. NPDC002690
ATCCCGGCGTTCCTCGCCATGGTGATGATGCCGTTCACCTACTCCATCACCAACGGCATCGGCATCGGCTTCACGAGTCCCTCACCGACCCCCTCTCCCACCCCGTCCGCGCGCCCCACGCCCCATGTCGTCGCACTGCCCGCCTATCACAGGCCCCGGCGCCAAGTCCACGACAGCGGCACCTCGTTGGTGACGTTGTCCCTGATGATCACGGCTCCCGCGGTGTTCGCCGTCGCGGTGCTCCGGCCTCGCTCGTCCCGCTGACCCGACGGAGGACACCTTGTCGGAATGGATCGCCCTCTCCATCGCTATGGCATCGGTCTGTGCCGTCGTACTCACCATCACCGTCCTCAACAACCGCCGCGTGGCCGAGGACGACGACCCGTCCGAAACGCCCGACGTCATCGAGTACATGACGATGATGATCGGCGTGGTCTACGCCATCGTGCTCGGCCTGGCCATCGCGGGCGTCTGGGAGGGCCGCAGCGCCGCCCAGGAGTCCGTACGGCTGGAAGCCCAGGCGCTGCACGAGGTGCACGCGCGGTCGTCCGTCTATCCGGCGGAGGTCCGGGCACGTATCCGCGCCGACGTCGACGCCTACGTCTCCTACGTGGTGAACGACGAATGGCGGTACATGGAGAAGCACGCCTCCCTCACGGAGCGCGGCACCCGGCTCATCGACACGATCCGCGCGGACGTCACCGAGTACGTCCCGCAGAACGACCACGAGGGCCAGGCCTACCAGCCGCTCGTGGACCAGGTCGCCGCCGCCGACGACGCGCGCAGCGCGCGCGGTCAGAACGCCGGTGCCACGATGCCGGGGGTGGTGTGGTTCGGCCTCATCATCGGAGCCCTGGTAACCGTGGGACTGATCTTCACGCTGCAGATCCGCAGAACCTTCCGCGAACTGCTCCTCGCGGGCCTCTTCAGCGTGCTGATCGCCTTCCTTCTCTTCCTGATCTGGGACTTCGACGCCCCGTTCGGGCGGGGCATCTCAGCGACCGCCGCCCCCTTCTTCGACCTCTTCCCCCACGCGGCGCGCTGAGGGGAACGCCGGAAGGGCGTGTTCCCCGGGCGGTCAGCCGCCCGGGGAACGGCGCTGCCCCATTCGCCTTACTCCGATCGCGGGAGATGTGGCGCGCTCCTAGCGTGTCGGACATCGAGACGTATTCCTCCATGCTCCACGCGTCGCGGAAACCGGTTCCGCGGATACGCCTCGGTCCCCGGAGGCTCACATGCGCGCGATACGTGTCGCACCCCTTGCCCTGTCCGGCGCCACCGCCCTCCTCCTCGCGTCTCCCGCCGCCCACGCCGCACAGGACGGGGGGAGCTCGTCGCCGTTCACCCCCACCGTCACCCCCTCGGTCGTCGCGCCCGGCAGCCAGGTCACGCTGGGCAGCGGCGGATGCTCGGGCGGTACGACCGTCACCTCGGGAGTCTTCGACACCGCCCTCATCGCCGGCGGAAGCACCACGGCCATCGCCACGGTGGACCGGGACGCCCAGCAGGGTGCCATCTACGCGGTGACGTTCAAATGCGGCTCCAGCGGCGACGCGAAGAACGTCACCCTCACCGTCACGGGCGGCGCCACCACGAGCGCGTCCACCGCCCCCGCGGTCACTCCCGTCACCCCGGTCACCCCGGTGATCGGCACCGCCACGGCTCTCGCCACGGCGAGCCCCACGTCGTCCGCCCCCGCCCCCGCAGGCGTCCAGGGCGGTCTCGGAGGGAGCATCGGGTCGCTCGACCGCGGAGAACTCGCGACGGGTGCGGCGCTCGTGCTGGCGGCCGCCGGCGGCATCGTCTTCTTCGTACGCCGTCGCGGCGCGGTCCGGCACTGACCGGCACGCCGGTCCTCGGGGCGGGGGACGGAGCCGGGGCACGGGGAGTACCGCGAACGTCGGTCGCCCCGGGTCCGGACGCGGGACTCGGGGCGACGGGCCTATCGGGCCGGGCGGCTGGGACGTTCTCCTAGACGGCCGCATCGCTCGTCCGGCGACGGCGGACGAGGAAGACGGCACCACCGACGGCCGCGGCCGCCACCAGCGCGCCGCCGATCCGCGTCTCGGTGGAGCCGGGCCCCATGGAGCCGCCGAGGCCGCCCTGGGCTCCGCGACCGTCGAGCACGGTGAACCGCGCCGTCGCCACGGCGTCGTTGCCGCCGTTGCCGCCGTTGCCGCCGTTGCCGCCGAAGTCGTTGCCGTCGTTGTTGTTGCCGTTGTTGTTGCCGTTGTTGCTGTTGTTGCTGTTGCCGTTGTTGTTGCCGCTGCTGTTGTTGCAGCGCACCGACAGGTTGTAGTGCCCGGGGGTGGTGTCGTAACGGATGCGCGCGGTGGCGTACCCGGTGCGGCCCGCGGAGAGCTCGACCGTCGGCCGACCTGGACGGCAACGCGATCATGCGGATTCTGGATGTCGGCCCGGGGCCCGTCATCGGTCAGGCGTACGCGTTCCTGCTGGAGCTGCGACTG
>NZ_JBSFVR010000628.1:0-2458 GCF_053592415.1 Streptomyces sp. NPDC002690
CTGGTGGGGTTCGGCGGCTCCGGAGTGCTGGACGGCCCGGCTTCGCGCGCCGGTCTCGTGTCCACCGCCGCGGCGGACCGACGTCAGTCGCGACCGGCCGGCTTCGCCCACGGGTCGCGCACGATGATGTCGGCCAGCGCCCGAGCGCAGCCCGACAGAAGCGCCTCGCCCTTCGTGGGGCTGGCCACCCGGGCGTCGCCCGCCACACCGGACTTGGTGATCCGGTCGAAGGACTGCGCCATGTACACCGGATCGGTCGACTCCGCAGGCAGGGTGATGCGCGGACCGTGCGCCTCGGCGAGGTGCTCGGCGCGGATCAGCTCGGGGAAGGCGGCCATCATCATGGAGGTCTCCCCCTCACACGCGTGCATGAGGCCGTCCTGGGTCTCCAGCGTGTCGCGTACCGCCTGCCGTCCGGCGCCGAAATAGCTCGCGAACGCGATCGGAGTTGCCAGCTCCGCCGTCAGCTCCGTGGTGAGCGCGTTGAGAGCGGTCATGTTCCCGCCGTGCCCGTTGACGATGAGGATGCGCGAGAAGCCCACCCGCACCATGGAACGGCAGAGGTCCCGCAGGAGAGCGTGCAGCGTGGGCAGCGAGAGCGTCAGGGTGCCGCCGAAGGGCATGTGATGCTCCGAGAGCCCCGTCGGCACCGAAGGCGCCACCACCACGCCGGTCTCCTCGGCGGCCAGCACGGCCGCCCGCCTGCACACCTCTGCGGCCAGGAGGTCGTCCACACCCGTGGGCAGATGGGGCCCGTGCTGCTCCGTGGCCCCCACGGGCAGCAGTACCACCGCGTCCCGGGCCGCGAGGGCGCGCAGTTCTGCGGCGGTCAGACGGTTCCACTGGACTTCGCTCATGGGGGTTCCTCCTCGGAGTGGAAGACGCGGAATGCCGGTCACCGCGTCGGAAGTCGGCTGTGGGCTCAGAGGTGATCGACGTCGACCACTGCCTGGGCGAAGGTGGTGGGTGCCTCCTGCGGCAGGTTGTGGCCGATGTTCGCGATGGTGCGGTGCTCGTAGCGGCCGGTGAAGTGCGAGCGGTAGGCGGAGCCGTCGCCGGGCGGGGTGAAGGGGTCGAGGGCGGCGTCGAGCGTGATGGTCGGGACGCCGATGGGAGGCTGGGCCGCGAGCTGCTTCTCGTAGCGGTCGAAACGCTTCTGACCCTCGACCAGGCCGATGCGCCAGCGGTAGTTGAACAGGACGATGGAGGCGTAGTCGGGGTTCTTGAACGCCTCGGCGGTGCGCGCGAAGACGGCGTCCGAGAAGTCCCAGTTCGGGGAGACCAGGGTCCACGTGTACCGGCACAGCGCGATGCGCTCGTCCTCGTTCTCCATGGCCTTCTTGCCGCGCTCGCTGGCGAAGTACCACTGGTACCACCAGTTGTGCTCGACGGCCGGGGCGGCCGGCTCGAGCTGCGCCTTGACGTTGGTGATGAGGTAACCGCTGGTGGAGAGGAGGGCCTTGACGCGCTCGGGCCACAGGGCGGCGATGATGTCGGCGGTGCGCGAACCCCAGTCGAAGCCCGCGAAGACGGCCTTGGGGATCTTCAGGGCGTCCATCAGCGCGATGACGTCCAGGGCGATGGCGGACTGCTCCGCCGTGCGGGGGGTGTGGCGGGACAGGAAGCTGGTGCTGCCGTGTCCGCGCAGGTAGGGAACGATGACCCGGTAGCCCTGGTCGGCAAGGAGCGGGGCGACGTCGACGAAGCTGTGGATGTCGTAGGGCCAGCCGTGCAGAAGGAAGACCACCGGACCCCGTGCGGGACCCAGCTCGGCGTAACCGACGTCGAGGACGCCCGCCTTGATCTGCTTGATCGTGGGGAAAGAAGTGTGCGTGCCGGGGGTGATCGTCGGCACGGTGGGGGTGGGCGCGACAGCCGGGGTACGCGATGCGGTGGCGGCCGACGCGCCGCTCTGCAAACCGACCAGCGAGACCGCTGCCGCGCCGGTGCCCAGGCCGACGGCCTTGCTGAAGGTACGCCTGTTGATCATGTGAAAACCCTCCGTCGTACGTATTTCCGATGACTGGCCCCGAGGCCCGGGCCTCCGCCGCACACCGGCGCGCAGGGGTCCTCGCGGCTTCCGGCGCGATGACCTTTACACACGCCATGTCACCTGTCAAACAGGTGACGAGTGGTGTTCGGTGATGCCCGCCGGTCCCTGTTCCGTCGAGCACGGGACCGATGACACATACCTTCGCCGGTGGCCAAACCAGACACATCCGTCAAATGACGGTGCGCACCTGGCGGAAGCTCAGGTGTCCGGACGTACTACATGTGCCTGGCCGGGGTCGGAGAGCTGAGTCATCCGACTGAAGTGGACCTCCGGCCCCGGCCTCAGCTGCCGTGTTGTTCTTCCAGCCGGGCCAGTGCGTCGCGGAGGGCGGCGCGGGAGGTGATGCCGAGTTTGGGGAAGACGCGGTAGAGGTGGGAGCTGACGGTGCGGGGGGAGAGGTGCATG
>NZ_JBSFVR010000629.1:0-2443 GCF_053592415.1 Streptomyces sp. NPDC002690
GATCAGCGAGGTGATCTCGGTGCGGTAGGTGGTGACGACGTAGGCCGCCGCGTCCTCCAGCCACCCCTCCAGCTTGGCCTGAAGTCGCTGGTCCGCCGCGCCCGCAAGGCCCGCCGCCGGATCTGACCCGGGCGCCGGGCCCGGCCGCGTCCGCCGCCCCGTGCGAGGGAACACGTGTTTCCGTCAAGGCCGGTGCGTGCGGCACCATGGCCCCATGACATCCCTGGACGATCACCCCGGCGAGCGGGCCGGGATCGACCCGCTCCGGCTCCTCGCGATCCGCGAGACCCCACTCTCCGTGGACGAGGTCTTCCGGGCTGTGGGGGACGACGCGGCCGGAGGGATCGCGCTCTTCGTCGGCACGGTGCGTAACCACGACGGGGGCCAGGACGTCGGGGCGCTCGGCTACTCCTGCCATCCGTCCGCCGAGGACGAGCTGCGCAGGGTCGCGGAGAAGGTCGCCGCGGACTACCCGGTTCGCGCGCTGGCCGCCGTCCATCGAGTGGGTGAACTCGACGTGGGCGATCTGGCGGTAGTGGTGGCCGTGGCCTGCCCGCACCGGGCGGAGGCGTTCGAGGCCTGCCGGAAGCTGATCGACGACCTCAAGCACGAGGTGCCGATCTGGAAACACCAGCGCTTCCTGGACGGCACCGAGGAATGGGTCGGCGCCTGCTGAAGGGGCCGGTACGGCCCGGACGACCGGGTGACCGCCCGACCCGGGTTTTCCTGCCGCAAACCGTACGGGCACGGATCAGGCCCGATTTGCGTAACCGCCCCCCGGCCAGCAGCGTTGGTCCTGCCGCTGGTTCAATTCGCAGACCGCCACTCGCGGTCGCTCATGGGGTAGGGAGGTCGTAGTGGCCGCACTCGCATGGCTCTTGATTCCGCTTTTCGCCGCTCTCGGCGCGGCGATATGGGGAGGCTGGGCCGCACGTAACCGCACGACCGGCGATGTCACCGAACTCGCCGGGTATGCCCGGTTCCGGGAAGCGATGGAGAGATCGCACTCCGGTTCCGACGCCGTCTGACGAACGACGGTGACGACGAGGACCGCGTCAGCCGATCGCGACCGCCCATCGGGCGTCGCCCCGCGACGCCCCCGCTCCGTCCGCGCACCTCCCGCGCACTGGTCGCGCCATGAGCGGACCGTGAGCCTCCGATTTGCTGCCCCGCCCCCGCCGAGCTCGTACGGACCGGCCCCGGCGGTGCACTGACAGGTGCTTCCCGTACTGTCGTTCCATGCCACGCCGCACCGCGACGATGCTCGCCTCGACTCTCATCTTCATCGCGCTCATCTGTGTGGGCGTGGTGCTTCCCGTGCCGTACGCGGAGATGTCCCCGGGGCCGACCGTCAACACGCTGGGCGACGCGAACGGCGACCCGGTACTGAAGATCTCCGGTCGCAAGACCTACCCGACGTCGGGGCACCTCAACATGACGACGGTCCGCGTCACCGGCGCGGACTACAACATGAACCTGGTCGAGGCCGTGTACGGCTGGCTGGCCCACGACAGTGTGATCGTGCCGCACGACACCCTCTACCCGGACGGGAAGACCGAGGAGCAGTCCACGCAGGAGAACGCCGAGGAGTTCAGCCAGTCCCAGGAGAGCGCCAAGGTCGCCGCCCTGAAGGAACTGGACATCCCGGTGACCTCGCGCGTCATCGTGTCGACCGTCGTGAAGGGCGGAGCGGCCGAGGGCAAGCTCCACGCGGGCGACGTCATCAAGTCCGTGGACGGCACCGCGGTGAAGGACCCGGCGGACGTCGCCGAGCTGGTGAGCAAGCGCGACGCCGGCCAGGACGTGACGTTCACGGTCGTCCCGGCCGAGCGGGCCGCCGCCGCCGAGAAGGCCGGGAAGGAACCCGAGGGCTCCCAGGACGTCACGCTCACCACCCGCAAGGCGGACGACGACGGCCGGGCGATCGTGGGCATCCAGGCGGGAACCGACCACACCTTCCCGTTCGAGATCGACATCAACCTCGCCGACGTCGGCGGTCCGAGCGCCGGGCTGATGTTCTCGCTCGGTATCGTCGACAAGCTCACGCCGGGTCAGCTCACCGGCGGGAAGTTCGTCGCGGGCACCGGCACCATCGACGACGACGGCACGGTCGGTCCGATCGGCGGCATCAACATGAAGCTGGTCGGCGCGCGGAACGCCGGGGCGCGGTACTTCCTCACCCCCGACGAGAACTGCGCCGCCGCCGCGGCCGACACTCCGTCCGGCCTCACCCTGGTCCGGGTCAAGACGATCGACGACGCCAAGAAGTCCCTGGACAAGATCCGCACCGGGGACACGGCCGCCCTGCCGAGCTGCTCGAAGAGCTGACGGCCGGCCGACGGCAGGGACCGATCCGCGGAACGTCCGGCCGGGGCCCCGTACCGCAGGGCCCCGGCCGGACGGTCAGCACGCTCGGCGCACCGGGGACACTCAGGACTCGAAG
>NZ_JBSFVR010000630.1:0-2440 GCF_053592415.1 Streptomyces sp. NPDC002690
GCCCGTGGTGGGCGCGGCCCGGCGGGCGGGTGCGGGACAGCGGGGATAGAAGGCCAGGTCAGGGCCCATGTCAGGGTTGACCCAACCTCTAGAACGTGGTTTAATTAGTGATGTCGGAAGGGGAGGGCAACCCCCGACCGGCGAACGGCAGGCCGACCGGCCACCGGCACCCACTCTCACCAGGAGTCAAGCGATGAACGTTCCTCCGACCGTCACGGAGCTCGCCTACCCGATCGCGCTGGAACTCGGCGGGAACTGGCGCCCGCAGCCCGCGCGGCATGGCGTTCGGGAACTGGATCACGCCGCCACCTTCACCCACCTGGACGGGCGGCAACTCCATCTCTCTGAGCGGTTCGATGACCCCGGGCACCTGCACATCCGAGGCGCATTCCCTGCCACCGACTACCCCTTCCGGAAGGGCGAGCGTGACACGCTCCGAGTCGTCATGTCTGAGGATCCGGCGGGCATTGCGGCCCGGATAGCCGCCGACCTCATCCCCGTCCACCAGGATGTTCACGAGCGGGTGACCGACTACAACCGCGCACAGGCAGAGACGCGGCGGGGCGTCGAGGAGGCCGCGCGCGATCTCTCCGCCCGTCTCCCCGGAGCCCGTACCCGTATCGACGGCACAACGGCTTTTGTCTACATGAACCTTGAGCCGGGAGAGGTTCGTATCGGACTCGACGGTGAAATGGTGAGCCTCGCACTCAATGATGTGCCCCGAATCATCGCCGACGCCGTGGTTTTTGCGGTGAGCCGTTTTCTCCCCAGCGTGCAAACTCCCGACGATGAGTTGGGCTGCTGTGGCGACGGATGCGCCCTCTAATTTCCGCATGCACTCGGGGCGGTGCGCTTCCGTGGTGCACCGCCCCCGCACAGAAAGGCCCCGTGGTGAGCGCCGATATATTTATCATCGAGCCACAATGGACAGTCCAGGCCCCATACCTCCGGTGCACTCTCAAGCGCGCCCTTGCGCTCCAGTCCGCACACAACGTGTGGTCCGGTACTGAGCACATCAACAACGCCGTTGCGATGGCCTATGGCGATCAACTCCCGGATTTCCGCCGATGGGAACTAACTCGCTCCCAACTCCGCACACTCAAAATCGCCATTGAATGGCGCCGGGCTACGCGCGCGGCCAGTGATAAGACGACCGCTCCCGATATCCTCGAACGCTGGACGCGAATAGAGGACGAGGTCATGGGCGCATACCGCGCCACGAGCAACGAATCGGGTTCGTGCTGAATGTAGGGTTGCCGATCATCCGCAAACATGGTTTAATTAGTGATGTCGGAAGGGGGAGGGCAACCCCCCGACCGACACCCCCGGAGGGCCAGTCGGCCCCGAACGTCTATCTCTCACCAGGAGGACTGCGACATGCCCCGTAAGCCGAAGATGACCGACGAAGAGCGCCGGACCTACTCTGCCAAGATGCGCGGTGAGCTCGAAGCCGTCATGGATCGTGCATATGGTGCGATGGTCGCCCGCGAGGACTTCTGGGCCGCTGTCATGCGCACGGCTGCGAACCTCACTCACACGGACCGCGACGACCGCAGCCCCACCAACTGCATCGCCGTCGCCGCCCAGCACCCCAACGCCACCCACATACTCAGCTCGGGTGACTGGCGAAAGATCGGACGCTTCCCGACCAAGGGCTCCACGTCTCTCCGCATCTGGACGCCGATCAAGCGGCGGCCGGAGGAGGGGCAGGAGGGCGCGGCGGCAGCTTCCGACGGCGGCCAGCGAGAGGCCACCGACAAGACCACCGAAGGTGCACCGCGCAGGGTGTCCGGCTTCAAGGCGGGGCCGGTTTTCGACATCAGTCAGACTGACGGCGACGCATACGAGCCGCCCGCCGCCACCCCGCTCGCCGCCGAGGTCGTTCGCGATGTCCTGGTGAGCCAGTACCGCGACCAGTACCACGAGGACCCCGAGCAGGCCGGAGGCTTCGACTTCACCCAGCGGGCACCCGACGACGCCGTGCGCATCCTGCTGTACGGCCACGCGTGGCGGCGCATCCCCGAGGCGGACGCCCCCCTTCCCGGCCAGCATGCCGCCGAGGTGGCTTCGGCCGCCCACGTTGCCGCGCTCATCCTCGGAATCCCCCCGGGCCCCGCCGTCATGCCGCCGCTCGCGGGCATCATCACCCAGGACAAGCGGCCCCCGGTTCATGAGGCCGCCGTACGAGTCATCGAGACCGGCCGCGCCATCGCCCGCGCCGCCAGGGCTGCCGCCGAGCGTCGACGTGAACTTGTCGCGGCCGGTTGACCAGAACCGGAGAACATGGTTTAATTAATGGTGTCGGAAGGGGGAGGGCAACCCCCCGACCGACACCCCCGCCGGGGCTCGTCGCGCTCGGCGGCTGGGCCATCGGCATGCGCAACATGATCATCTACGAGCTGGAGTCCGACTACTCCTCGTACCTCTCCGCCCTCGGCGC
>NZ_JBSFVR010000631.1:0-2419 GCF_053592415.1 Streptomyces sp. NPDC002690
GCGCGGGCCTGTGTAGGGCTTGGGCTCCGGCTCTACACCCCCGAGGGACTGGGGCCCGGGTGACGGGCCACCAGGAGGACGCGGGGGCAGGGCCCGGAACCGCCGGTGCGGTGGGCCGGGAGAACCGGGGTGAGGGTGCTTCAGACCGGGCCGGGATGAACTCTGGAACCAGCCCACACCTCCACTACATCAGATTGATGCGCATGTACCTTTGGCGGAACCGGGCCACACCCTCTGGCAGCCCACCACCTCTGGTGCATCAACCTGATGGGCCGTGTAGAGATTGGGAATCTGAGCCACCACCGGAACTCGCCTTGAGCGCCTTCTGATGTGCGGGTAGAAACACGAACCAATTCATCAACAGCGGCCCCGGAGAAACACTTCCGGGCGGGCACTTATTTCGGGTTAACGGGCGTCACCAAAGTGCCCACGAGAGATCCATAAATAGGTACTCCGGCAGTGGTCGATAGACTGCTGCCACGATGAGCATAGAAAATAGAGAAGACAAGACCGAGACCGCCTGCCGGATCTGCGGGCATGACGACGGCGAGCCGGTATTCGACGCGTACGGCGTCCCTCAGTACGTCATCTGCCCGTGCTGCTACAACGAGTCCGGCATCGGTGATGACAACGTGTCACAGGTTCGTGAGCTGCGTGGCTACTGGGTTGCCAACGGCGCCCAGTGGCACGAGCCGAAACTGCGGCCGGCCGACTGGGATCTACTGAAGCAGCTCGCCAACATCCCGCCTGACTGGCGGTGACCCAGCCCGTCAGGCGCTCCGACGGCGTCGTCGCCGACCGGCCCTTCCACTTCATCACCATGGTCTGCCCCGGCGACAGACTCCGGTGACTCAGCAAAGGTCGCGTCTCTGGTCGCTCCGGGCGGGCGCCCTCCGCCCTGGTCAATGCCAGGTCACAGGACCTTTTTCCGGGGTCCGACGGACACCGACAACTTCCCTGGGGAGCCCCCTGGGGCGTACCGGCCCGTGCCCGGAGCGCTCCGCGGCGGGCCGCGAGAGAGGCCGGCGCCGCGCCGCACGCCTTCCCCGACTCCCCGTCACCCGCCCCGCCCGCCACCTCCAGCAACAGGCCCAGGGACCGAGGGGAAGTCCGAGCCGTGGTGCGCACGGACGCATGCGCTGACCTGGAGAAACGGGCGGCCCGCAGTCGGGGAGGTGCAACAGATGTCGCTACCCATGGCGCTACGGATGCTGCGCGCCCCTCCTGGCCGTCGCGCCCGAGAACCACGCCCAGCACGTCGGCCGGCCGCGCGGCACGGAGCCCGGCATCGAGGCGAGCGGCCCCACCGCGGCAAACTGGTGGTGAGTGCGCGGACCGGCGGTGAGCCCGACGCAGCGCACGCCCTGCACGGGCGCCGGGCGCCGACTACGTCCCTGGGAGACCTTCCTGCGGTCCCCCGCAGCAGATCCACCCGCAACGCATCGTCCGCCGCATCCAGCAGCAGGTGGCCGTCCATAGCCGTATCCCGGACCCGGGTTGACGTCTCCACAGCCGTATCCCGGGGTTCTGGGCCGACCTGACGCCCCATCGGCGTATCCCGGGCCCGGATCGGTGCCCTCCATAGGCATATCCCGGGAGGTGCCTACGGCTTCAGGAGAAAATTGCCCGGCCGATCTCCTCCAGGCCGCCGGGTCCGCTCGATACCTCATCCATCGCCGCCGTGTGCAGGTCCGCCACCAGCCGCTCCGCGAACTCGCGCGCGGCAGTGGGATCGGAGAGGACGAGGCTGTCGAACTGCGCTCGCAGGGCCGCTGACGGCCCTTGATGGGTATCCATGCCCCCTCAACGGCCCACCGGCACCGAACGGAGCGGGCATCGAGGCGGCACCCCACCGACGAACCGTTCCGGCCTCCACCACCGCCACGCCGCCCTGCTGTTGCAGAAAGCCCGAGAGGTCGGCCAGTGAACCCCCCACCCGCCCCACAGAACCACTCGGCGTTTCGGATCAACAGGGCTGGCATGAAAAGGTCATTTACTTATCAACTTAACACAATCAAAGACTAGAGCTAGAGCAAGGAATCCACCCACAAAACGAACCAGGAGTGGAGTGAAGAGGCGGCCCGCATCAAAGGATGATCCTTTGTTCATGTAATATTCGTAAATGCGATAGGCGGAATCCTTGACATTCAGGACGACGAGAATCCCCAGAACCCCTCCGAGGGCGACGCACGCAGCGACCATATATTCAGCAAAAGCCTGGGAATTCGCTGCAATGGCATGCATTCCGATCGGCGATATCATCTTTTATCCGATTCGCGTGTAGAGACATTCCGCATTATGCCGAAAGCCTAGTTTCACATCCTCTAAGAGCTCGTAACACGATCTTGCTGAATCGTCCTGGTAGGCCGTTACCGGTGTGATGATTCGGCCGTTCGTGAGGGTGTGGGTACCCGACCGT
>NZ_JBSFVR010000632.1:0-2401 GCF_053592415.1 Streptomyces sp. NPDC002690
CCCCGTGCCGGCCCGGCCCGGCTGCCGGACGGGCGCGACTCGGCGTCGGCAGGGCGAATTCGTCCCGTGGCCTGGCACACGACTCTGCTTCACCGAGCACCGGACTGCCCACGGGTCCACCACTCGCGAGCGTGGGCTCTTCGCATCAGAACCACCGCCGCGTCGCCGCCGCCGGAAAGCAAGGGATGCAGACGCGGAACACAGCCGATCTGCCCCAGGAGGGATTTGCGGAGTTGCCCCAGGTTCCGGGCACTGTAGGAGACGCTTCCACGCCGTTCCAGAAGGCCGGCCGCGATGGAAATCTGCTCGATGCCCGCGATGAACGTCACACCGGCCTTTTCAATGCCGACTCCGCACCCCACGGCGCCTTCTCCGCGGTCGAGCGAGATTTCGTACGCGACGCCACCACCCGTGTAGGTGGAGACGGGCAGGACGTGCTCGGTCTCGTCCGGGCCTGCCAGGTCCAGGGATTCCGCCACTCCCGCGAAGGCCGTCCGCACCTCCTCGAAGAAGGTCCGCACCGAGGGAACCATTCGCACCTCTCCCTTCACCGCCTCCGGAACGGCGTGTCGTGTCGGAGGGTCTTCTCCGCGCCGTCAGCGCCGGCGCACCCCGTCGATGTCGATGACGAGTATCAGCAAGCGGTCGGTTTCGGTCGCGCCGTCACTGTGGTGTTCGGTGGCCGGCGCAATGGATCCGACGAGGTCGAGCAGCTGGGTGACGGTTGCCGTCGCGGGTTCGGGAACCTGCGCGCGAAGACCGGCACGGCGGCCGGTGGGCCGGCCCTCGGGCAACAAGGTCGACTGTGGGCACCAGCGTCCCGTAGAAGTCCTGCGTGCCTGGACCGAAGCTGCCGAAGCCGCCGCCGATCGCCCATGCCTGACACCGGAGGCTCGGGAGGCGGCCCGTAATGAGGCGGCGACCATGCGGTGCCGCCTCACGAGAGCCGAAGCCGCCGAGCGGTCCTCCGCCCCCTTCCACGAGAGTTCGAGCGACTCGCCGCCCGCCGCGAATGCCGGCCTCAACTCCACGCCCTTTACCTCTCCTTCGCCTGCTACCGACGCCTCGGAAAGCCCGTCCATGATCGTGGGACGAGTTCTTAAAGGAAAAGGCGCTTGTCGCTAGAATCCGGCCATGACCACCGACTTCCCCCTCTCCAGGACGACGACTCCCACGCCCGAGGCCGAGCGCGCGAGCGTCCTTGCCGCACCGGGGTTCGGCCAGTACTTCACCGACCACATGGCCACGGCCACGTGGACCGCGGAGGCCGGCTGGCACGACCACGGGATCGGCCCGTTGAAGCCGTTTTCGATGCATCCCAGCGCGGCGGTACTGCACTACGCGCAGGAGATCTTCGAAGGTCTGAAGGCATACCGCCACGCCGACGGCAGTGTCTGGCTGTTCCGCCCGGAAGCAAACGCGCGACGCTTCGCCCGCTCCGCCGAGCGGTTGGCGCTCCCTCAGCTCTCCGAGGAGGAATTCATCACCAGTGTCGAGGAGTTGGTGCGCGCCGACGAGTCGTGGGTTCCGGCGGGCTCCGGTGAGGAGAGTCTGTATCTGCGGCCGTTCATGTTCGCCTCCGAGGCGTTCCTCGGCGTGCGGCCCGCCGCCCGGGTGACGTACTCGGTGATCGCCAGCCCGGCCGGACCCTTCTTCGCCTCGGGCGTCACCGGCGTCACCCTCTGGATCAGCGGCGAGTTCACCCGCGCGGCCAAGGGCGGGACCGGGGCGGCCAAGTGCGGCGGCAACTACGCGGCGGGGCTCGCGGCGCAGATCGAGGCGAAGCAGCACGGCTGCGACCAGGTCCTGTACCTGGACAGCGCCGGCGACGACACCTTGGAGGAATCCGGCACCATGAACGTGTGCCTGATCACCGCGGACGGCCGGCTCGTCACCCCGGCTCTCGGCACGATCCTGGAGGGCGTCACCCGTGACACCGTACTGAAGCTGGCCGCCGACTTCGGGCTGACGACCGAGGAGCGGGCCGTCAGCCTGGGCGAGCTGCGGTCCGGGGCCGCGGACGGAAGCATCACCGAGGTGTTCGCCGCCGGCACGGCCGCCGTGATCACGCCCATGGTCGGATTCAAGGGCGACGGCTACGAGTTCACCGTCGGCGACGGTACGCCCGGCAAGCAGACCATGGCACTGCGCGAGCATGTGCTGGACATCCAGCACGGCCGTGCGGAGGACAAGCACGGCTGGATGCGCCGCGTGATCTGACCTCTCCCCTCACCCCGGGAACCGCCCGCTGCTGCGCAGCTCCCAGCGGCGTTCGGCGTACGCCAGGTCGTCGCGCCAGAGCCGCCCCGCCGAGGCCCTCCTGGTAGTCGGCGGCCGTCCGGTCGATGTACTCCGAGTACCAGACGCCGTACGCCCAGGTGGGCAGCAGGGCGGGCGGGCC
>NZ_JBSFVR010000633.1:0-2378 GCF_053592415.1 Streptomyces sp. NPDC002690
CCGTGACCAGGACGGATCGTGACTCGCCGTCGACCACCCCGTCGACCACCCGGCCGAGCAGGAGCACCGGGAGCACCTGGAGGACCGCCCCGGCCACCGTGGTGAGCACGGTGGCGGCCGTCAGCAGGGGTACCTGCCGGCAGTGCGCCACGAGCCATCGGGTGGCTTCTCCGCCGCCCGCCGTGCGCAGGGTCGCGGGGGCGGGGCGGGTCCAAGTGGCGCTCACCCGGAGCCCCTGACGGGCCGTGGGGTGCGGGACGGGGTGGCCGGCATCACTGATCGACCGACTTCACGAGTTCGTCGATGGCGTACGGCAGGGAGAGCAGGGTGCCCTGGGACATGGCCGCGCCGACCGCGGGGCCCTCGCTGTCCAGGAGGTACGAGACCTTCCCGGCCTTCACGGCGGCGAGGTTGTCGAAGAGGTCGAACTTCTTCAGCGCGTCCGTGTCCGCCTTGTCGTTGATGACGAAGATGCGGTCGACGTCGACGACGTCGATGCGCTCGGGCGACAGCACGGTGTAGAACTTGCCGCCGGCGGCCTTGTCGACCTCCGTCGCGCCCTTGTAGCCGATGCCGGTGATGAGCCGGCCGCGCACGTCGGTGGTGGCGAACGGTGCGACCGAGCCCTCGTACCAGGAGAGCGCCACGGCGGTCTCGTTCGCGAACTCCGGGTGAGCGGCGGCGGCGGCGTCGAGCTTGTCCTGAATGCCCTTCACCAGCGCCTGGCCCTCGGTCTCCTTGCCGAGCGCCTTGGCGATGTGTACGGCGTTGTCCTGCCACGGAGCGCTGAAGGGCTCCTTCTCGGCCTTGGTGCGGCCCACCGTCGGCGCGATCTTGGAGAGCTTGTCGTAGGCGGCCTGGTCGATCTCGGAGTAGACCGCGATGATCAGGTCCGGCCGCAGGGCGGCGATCTTCTCGTAGTTGGGGCCCGCGTCACCGTTGCTCATGATGACCTCGGGGCGGGTGTCGCCCCACTTGTCCTTCACCCAGGGCCACTGGGTGTTGATGTCGGGGGACGTGCCCGCGGGGTTCGGGTACTGGTCGACCATGCCGACCGGCTTGATACCGAGCGCCAGGATGGCCTGGTCGTCGGTGTAGCCGACGGAGACGACCCGCTGCGGGGCCTTGGTGATCTCCGTGGTGCCGAAGGCGTGCTCCACGGTGACCGGGAAGGCGCCGGTGGCTGCGGCCGGCGCACTCTCGCTCGCCTTCGCGTCCGGCTCGTCGGAGCCGCCGCAGCCCGCGAGGAGGCCCACACCGAGGGCCGTGGCGGACAGGACCGCCGCCACCCGCCGCCAGGACTTCGTACCGGTCGTTCTCTGGAGCAGCATCCCGAATCCCTTGCTCTCGCACTGGCCGCCTGCGCCCCGGTCGCCGGGGCAGCCAAACCGTATCCTGAAGAGGTGAGGCCAGCCTAGCCTAACCAAGGTATTTCCTGTGATTCGGAGCCTAGTTGGAACGAACATGGGTACGGCCGATGGGCACGATGAGGGGCCGGTCGCCCACCGGGTCGTCGATCACCTCGGCGCGCAGGCCGAACGCCTCGCGCAGCAAGTCGGCGGTGATGACGTCTTGGGGGTGTCCCTGCGCCAGGATCGCCCCGTCGCGCATCACGATGAGGTTGTCGCTGTAACGGGTCGCCAGATTGAGGTCGTGGAGCACCATGACGACCGTGCAGCCCGACTCGTGCAGGTCGTCCACGAGGTCGAGCACGTCGATGGCGTGGGCCAGGTCCAGATACGTGGTCGGCTCGTCCAGCAGCAGCAGATCGGTGCCCTGGGCCAGGGTCATCGATATCCAGACGCGCTGCCGCTGTCCGCCGGAAAGCGAGTCGACGGAGCGGTCGGCGAGTTCGGCCACCCCGGTCATCGCCAGCGCGCGTTCCACCACGGCGGCGTCGTCGGAGGACCACTGCCGCAGCCAGCTCTGGTGCGGGTGGCGTCCCCGGGCGACCAGGTCGGCCACGGTGAGCCCTTCGGGCGCGACGGGCGCCTGCGGCAGCAGGCCCAGTTTCTTCGCCACGTCCCTGGTGCGGAGGCGGGCGATGTCCTCGCCGTCCAGGACGACCGTGCCGCTCGTGGGTTTGAGCAGCCGGGTCAGGGTGCGCAACAGGGTCGACTTCCCGCAGCCGTTGGGGCCGATGATCGTGGTGATCACCCCGGACGGGATCGACACGTCGAGATCGTCGATGACGACACGTCCGCCGTACCCGACCGTCACCCCTCTGGCCTCCAGCCGGGCGCCCTCCGGGGCCGTGGGCGCGGGCTCTTCGCCGGAGCCGGCCTTCGCGTCGCGACAACCACTGACACCCACCGCCGGACCATCGGCGGGTCACGTCGGAGGTCTCCCGCTTCCCCGCTCCCGGGAACAGCATCGGC
>NZ_JBSFVR010000634.1:0-2374 GCF_053592415.1 Streptomyces sp. NPDC002690
GTGCGCGGGATCCTCCCGCGCACCCCGGCCGCGTACGTCAGGCGGGGAGCTGCGCCTCGATGGCGGCCACGACCTCCGGCGCCTCCGGCTCGGTGCGCGGGCGGATGCGGGCGACCGGCTCACCGGCGGGGGAGATCAGGAACTTCTCGAAGTTCCACTGGACGTCCCCGGCCTCGCCGTCGGCGTCCGCGAGCTTGGTCAGCTCCGTGTAGAGCGGGTGCCGGTCCTCGCCGTTCACGTCGGTCTTCTCCAGCAGCGGGAAGCTGACCCCGTACGTCGTCGAGCAGAAGGACTGGATCTCCTCGGCGCTGCCCGGCTCCTGCCCGGCGAACTGGTTGCACGGCACGCCCAGAACGGTGAAACCCCTCCCGGCGTAGGTCTTCTGCAGGCGCTCCAGGCCCTCGTACTGGGGCGTGAGGCCGCACTTGGACGCGACGTTCACCAGCAGCACCGCCTTACCGCTCCAGGCGCCGAGCGTCGTCGGTTCGCCGGTCAGGGTGTGCAGGGGGATGTCGTGCAGAGCCATCGTTAACTCCTCGCGTCAAAGAGGCCGCCCGGTCAGGAGGCGTCGCCGTCCATTGTCTCCCCGGGGCCGTCCGGACCCGCGGTCGCCTCGGGTTCGCCGGGGACCTTGTAGTAGAAGGTCGTCGCCCGGAGCGTCCCCGCCGGGTCCTGCGCGTAGGCCGGCACGGAGCCGCACTCCGTCCACCCCGCCGCCCGGTACAGCCGCTCGGCCGCGCTCCCCGTCTCGGTGTCCAGGACGAGCAGCGACAGGCCCTCGGACGCCGCCCACCCGTCCACCGCCGCCAGCAACGCCCGGCCCAGCCCGCGGCCCCGGCCCGACGGGCGCACCATCAGCTTCGAGACCTCGGCGCGGTGCAGGGCGTTCGGCAGCAGTGCCGGGACGAGGCTGATGGTGCCGGCCACCCGTTCGCCGTCCCGGGCGATCCAGACGCGCAGCCGTCCCGCATCCACCGCCGCGGCGCGCTCCCGCCACCAGTCGGCGGCGGCGCCCCGGTCGAGCGGGTCGAGGAAGCCGACCGACGCGCCGTCGTGCACGGTGTCCACCAGGAGGGCGGCCAGTTCGTCGGCGTAGGTGACGAGTTCGGGGCCCGGCACGGAGACGATCTCGGTCATGGGAGGGGTTCCTTTCACGGCATCACGATCATCAGGACGTAACGGGTCCGCTCCGGACCCGGGCAGTGGAAGCGGGAGGGTCCGTCCAGGCGGAACCGCAGGCAGTCACCGGGGCCCAGGGTGTGCGTGGTCCCGTCCACGGTGATCCCCACCGTCCCTTCCCGTACCCACAGGTGCTGTTCCATGCCGGGCACCGGCGGATTCTCGTAGGAGATCGTCGCGCCGGGGTCGAGGGTGCACTCGACGATCTCGCCGCGCAGTCCCGGGTGCGGCGGCGACACCGATCGGCGGGTGAGGCCGACGGACGCGTCGTACCAGACCTGCTGCGATCCGGCGGGGACCCGGAGGGGCGGCTCCGACTCGATCTCCGTGAGCAGACGCGACATTGTCCGTCCGTACGCCGTGCACAGCCGGCCCAGCGAAGCCGCGGTCGGGCTCAGCTCGCCCCGCTCCACCCGCGACAGGGTGGACCTGCTCAGGCCGGTCAGGCCGGACAGCTCGTCCAGTGACCAGCCGCGCTCGGCCCGGAGGGAGGCGAGCCGGGCGGCCAAGCGGCCGTCGGCGGTCTCCGCCTCGCGATCGTCTCTCATATACGGGATAATATCCCGTAGGTGGGATGCGGCTGGTCGTTCTCGCGCCCTTTATCCCGCCCGTATGCCGATTGGGTGACGGCGTGCCAGGCTTGGACCAGGGCACCGTCGCCGGCCCGCCGCTCGGGCCGCTCAGGGGCTTCGGGTACCGCAAGGAGGCCGGCCATGGCCAGAACCACCGGGAAGACCACCGCGTTCCAGTCCGGATGGACGGCGTTCGCGGGCGTTCTGATGATTTTCGGCGGAGCGATGGCGATCTTCGAGGGCATCGCCGCCATCGCCAAGGACGACGTGTTCGTCACCACTCGCAACTACATCTTCCAGTGGGACCTCACGGGCTGGGGCTGGATCCACCTCATCCTGGGCATCGTCATCGTCCTGGCCGGATGCGCCCTGTTCACCGGCGCGCTGTGGGCCCGGCTCATCGGTGTGGTGCTGGCGGGTCTCGGTGCGGTCGCCAACTTCCTCTGGCTGCCGTACTACCCGTTCTGGTCGATCATCCTCATCGCCATCAACATCTTCGTGATCTGGGCGCTGTGCGCGCGCACCGAGCGAACCACCTGAGGGCGGTGGGCGGTGGGGTGGGGGGGGGGGGGCGGGGCGGGGGGGGGGGGGGCCCCCCCACCAACTGGCCAACAACCTAAAAA
>NZ_JBSFVR010000635.1:0-2365 GCF_053592415.1 Streptomyces sp. NPDC002690
CCGCCGCGCGCATCGTCGCCGACCCGTTCGGCGAGCAGCCCGGGTCCCGTCTGTACCGCACCGGCGACCTGGTCCGCTGGACCCTGCCGGCCGGCACCGACGAGGCCCCGGTGCTCGACTACGTCGCCCGCGCCGACGCACAGGTGAAGGTCCGCGGCATCCGGATCGAGCCCGGCGAGGTCGAGGCGGCGCTGCTGTCCCACCCGGCCGTCGGCCAGGCCGTCGTGGCGGCCCATGGCTCGGACGACGACAAGCGGCTGGTGGCCTACGTGGTACCCGCCGCCGGCGCGAGCGCGCCCGACTCGGAGGAGCTGCGCGTCCACGCCGCCGAGCGGCTGCCGGAGTTCATGGTCCCGGCCGTCACCATGGTGCTGGAGCGGTTCCCCCTCGCCCCCAACGGCAAGCTCGACCGCAAGGCCCTGCCGCGACCCGAGGTCGCCACCCGCCCCTACCGAGCCCCGCGCACCCCGAAGGAACAGGTCCTCACGGAGCTGTTCGCCGAGGTGCTGGGCGTGGAGCGGGTCGGTATCGACGACGACTTCTTCCTGCTCGGCGGGCAGTCGCTGCGCGCCACGCGCCTGATGGCCCGGGTGCGCGCCGCGCTGGACGCCGAGTTCCCGATCACCGCGATCTTCGAGTCGCCGACCGTCGCAGGCCTGGCCACCCGCCTGTCCGAGGGCACCCGGCGTCCTCCCCTCGTCCCGGCACGGCGCCCCGAGACCGTCCCGCTGTCGCCGGCCCAGCAGCGCCTGTGGTTCATCCACCAGTACGAGGGCCCGTCGGCCACCTACAACATCCCGGTCGCGGTGCGGCTGCCCGCCGAGGTCGACCACACGGCGATGCGGGCCGCCGTCGGCGACGTCATCGCCCGGCACGAGTCGCTGCGCACCCTGTTCGTCGTGGACGACCTGGGCGTAGCCTGCCAGCGGATTCTGCCCGCCGCCGAGGCCGAGGCCCGGTTCGCGCTGCCGCTGGTCGAGGTCGCCGCGCCGGAGCGCGACGCCGCGGTGGCCGCGGTCATCCGGCACGCCTTCGACCTGGCGAACGACATCCCGGTCCACGGCAGCCTCCTGCGCATCACCGCGGACGGCGGAGTGAGTCACCACGTGCTGGTGATGGTCGTGCACCACATCGCCGGCGACGGCGGCTCGATGGCCGCGTTCTCACGCGACATCGCCACCGCCTACGAGGCCCGGCTCACCGGCGCCGCCCCGGCCTGGGCCCCGCTGCCGGTGCAGTACGCGGACTACACGCTGTGGCAGCGTGAGCTGCTCGGCGACGAGTCCGACCCGGAGAGCCTGATGGCCCGCCAGGTCACGTACTGGCAGAACGAGTTGGCGGACCTGGTGCAGCCGACGGCGCTGCGCACCGACCGGCAGCGCCCGCCGGTGGCCAGCTACCGGGGCGGCATGGTCGATTTCGAACTGCCACCCCGCTTGCTCGTCGCCCTGGAGAAGTTCGCCTCCCGCACCGGCACCACCGCCTCGATGGTGCTGCAGTCCGCGTTCGCGGTGCTGCTCTCCCGGATGGGTGCCGGCACCGACGCGGTGATCGGCACGCCGATCGCCGGGCGGACCGACGAGGCGCTGGCCGACCTCGTCGGGTTCTTCGTCAACACCTGGGTGCTGCGCGTCGACCTCGACGGCAACCCGTCGTTCAACGACGTGCTGGACCGGGTCCGGAGCAAGGCCCTGGCCGCCTACGAGAACCAGGACGTGCCGTTCGAGCGCTTGGTCGAGCTGCTGAACCCCGACCGCTCACGGGCCTACCACCCGTTGTTCCAGACGATGTTCGTGCTGCAGGACGGCGCCTGGGTGGAGCCCGCCGGTGAGCGGGCGGGCTGGTCGCCCGAGGACGCCGTCACCGGCACCGCCAAGTTCGACCTGATGATGACCATGAACGAGGCCAGGTCCGCCGACGGCGAGCCGACGCTGGCCGGACACCTCGAGTTCGCGCTCGACCTGTTCGACCGCGCGACCGCCGAGGACTTCGCCGCCCGGTTCGTGCGGGTGCTGGAGCAGGCACTCCGGGCCCCCGAGCTGCCGGTCGCCGTTCTCGACCTGCTGCTGCCGTCCGAGCGCACCGCGCTGCTGCCCGAGACAGCCACGCCCGCCGTCGAGCGCACCACCGTGGTGGAGTTGGTGGCGCGGCAGATCGCGGCGACTCCGGGTGCTGTCGCCGTGGTTGGTGAGGGTGTGGAGCTGACGTACCGTGAGTTGGACGCGAGGGCGGACCGGTTGGCGCGTCGGCTGGTCGTGGCGGGTGTGGGTCCGGAGAGCGTGGTCGGTCTGGCGGTGCCGCGTACGGTGGAGCTGGTGGTGGCGATGCTGGCCGTGTGGCGGGCCGGTGCCGCGTATCTGCCGGT
>NZ_JBSFVR010000636.1:0-2365 GCF_053592415.1 Streptomyces sp. NPDC002690
GCCACCGCACGGGGATCGCCTACCTGTGCCGGTGGTACCGCCTGCGGCCCGGCGGTCCGCGTGATCCCGGGCGGGTGAAGACCGGTTCGGCCGCACCGTTCGCCCTCGCCGGGGTCTTCCCCTCGGACAACGACACCTTCGCGGTGAACCTGGTTCTCTCCACGGGTGACCCGACCCGGGGCGCGCTCATGGAGCCCGCCGTCTTCGAGGCCGCCGCCCGGCTCTTCCCCGCCATCGCCGCCTGGCTGGCCCTGGCTCCCGTACCGCGGTCGGCGGTCCTGGCGATGGCCGGGCTGGACAACCGCTGGACCGCCCTCGCCGACGAGCACGGCCCCGTCGTCGCCGGCCTGGTCAACGCGGGGGACAGCCTCGTCCACACCAACCCCACCCTGGGCCAGGGAACGGCCCTCGGCCTGCGCGCCGCCCAGCACCTCGCCGCCCACGCCGACCGGATCGCCGCAGACCCCACCGTGTACCACGACTGGACGACCCGGGCCCTGCGCCCTTGGTTCGACGGGCAGGTGGCGGCCGACCAGGCCAACGGGCAGCGTTTGGCCGTGGGTTCACCGCATCCTGATCGTTGGTCAGCCGCCCGGGCCGCCTGCGCCTTCGATGATCCCGTCGTCATGAGAGCCCGGTCCCAGGTGCGCCATCTCCTGCTCCACCCCCACCAGGCATACGGCACCGAGGAGGTGGACCTACACGTCGGCGAATGGCTCGCAGCCCGCCCGGAGTTCACGCCCCGGTACGACGGTCCGACCCGGGGCCGGTGGGTCGCGGTCGTCGGCGAGGAGTGACGGCGGTCACTCCTCGTCACCCGTGACGGCCCACCGCGCTCGCGGCCCTGGTCAGGCCTGCCGAAGGGGTGTTCCGGGCCGCGACTTCCAGCGCCGACGGGTACGCCATAGGTGTTGCGTACTTGTCACGAGCCTTTGTGCACACCTAAGTTGACGCCTGAACTCTGTCCACCTGCCAGCGGGGGAGCCTCATCATGGCCGCGAACGGACGGCACCGCAGATACCAGCCGAGTCGGATCAACCGGGCGTCGCTCACGGTGACGGCGGGAGGTGCGGGGATAGCCCTGCCGCTGATCACGGCGGGCACGGCGCACGCCGCGTCCGTGGACACGTGGGAGAAGGTCGCCGCCTGCGAGTCCACGAACAACTGGCACATCAACACGGGCAACGGCTATTACGGCGGGCTCCAGTTCAGCGGGTCCACCTGGGCCGCGTACGGAGGCACCGCCTTCGCCGCACGCGCCGACCTCGCGACCAAGGACCAGCAGATCGCGATCGCCGAGAAGGTCCTCGACGGTCAGGGACCCGGCGCCTGGCCGGTCTGCTCCGCGCGGGCCGGACTGACGCGCGGCGACGCGGATACCGGGACGGTCGCGCAGACCCAGGGCTCCCGCCCCGCCGCGTTACCGGCCACGGCCCAGCAGACGCCGAAGAAGGCCCCGGCCGCCACCGTCAAGAAGACCGGGGCCGCCACCGCCGAGCAGACCCCGAAGAAGACCCCCGCCGCCACCCCCACCACGGTGCCGGGCAAGCGCGAGGCGTACACCGTGGCGCGCGGCGACTCGCTCTCCGCCATCGCCTCCGCCCAGCGGCTCCAGGGCGGCTGGCAGCGGCTCTACACCGACAACCGCTCGGTCATCGGCGAGGACCCCGACCTCATCCTCCCCGGCCAGCGACTCGACCTCGCCCCCGCCCGAACGGCATCCGGTACCTCCACAGGGAAGCCGAAGGCGGCCCAGCCGGACACGAAGCCCGCGGCCACCAAGCCCGCGGCCACCAAGCCCGCCGCGGTGAAACCGGCGGCCGATCCCGCCCCCGCCAAGCAGTCGGCGAAGGCCGCCACCATGGTCGCCCCCGTGCAGGCGCCCCTGGGCACCCCGTACCACCAGTCCGGCTCCTGGGCCAGCGGCTACCACACCGGCGTCGACTTCCCCGTTGCCACCGGGACCTCGGTGAAGGCCGTGGCCAAGGGCACCGTCGTCTCCGCCGGCTGGGCCGGCGCCTACGGGTACGAGATCGTCATCCGCCACGGCGACGGCAAGTACAGCCAGTACGCCCACCTCTCCGCCCTCAACGTGCGCGCCGGGCAGTCGGTCTCCGCGGGCCAGCGCATCGCCCGTTCCGGATCCACCGGCAACGCCACCGGCCCGCACCTCCACTTCGAGATCCGTACCGGCCCCGCCTACGGCTCCGACGTGAACCCCCTCGCCTACCTGAGAGCCGGCGGGGTCAAGGTCTGATCCCGGGGCCGCGCTCCGGCAGCGGCGAGACCGAGGGAAGCGGACAGAGCCGAACAGGCGGACCAGTCGACCCCGCGCTCTCCGTCGAGCGGGTCCAGCGCCTCAGAC
>NZ_JBSFVR010000637.1:0-2351 GCF_053592415.1 Streptomyces sp. NPDC002690
GGTCCCCCGACGGTGTTCATGGGGTTTTTTCCATGCACGCCGCTACCCTTCGGGGGAGGGCCCGCAGGCAGTGCCTGCGGGCCGTCCGACGGTGGAGAGGGTGATGCGGTTGCGGCGATCAGTCGTTGCCGCTGAGGATCGCGATCAGGTTCAGCATCTCCCGGTAGATCCACACCAGGGTCACGGTGAGGCCGAAGGCGGCCGTCCACGCCTCCTCGCGCGGGGCGCCGTAGGTGATGCCGTCCTCGACCACCTTGAAGTCCAGGGCGAGGACGCAGGCGCCGATCACGATCGCGACGATGCCGAAGAGGACACCGAGCGCACCGCTGCGGAAGCCGAGGCCGTCGCCCCCGCCGAACACGGCGAACAGGGAGTTGACGACCATCAGCAGCACGAAGCCGATCAAGGCGGCCATCACGAAGCCCTGGAAGCGACGGGTCACCCGGATGAGTCCGGTCCGGTACCCGACCAGCACTCCACCGAACACGGCCATCGTGCCGAGCACGGCCTGCATGGCGGCGCCCGGGGCGACGTAGGTGCTGATGATGTTGCTGACGACGCCGAGGAGGACGCCCTGGAACGCGGCGTAGGCCAGGATCAGCGGCGGCGACGGCTTGCGCTTGAACGAGTTGACCATCGCCAGGACGAATCCGATGAGCCCGGCGACGGAGGCGACGACGTAGGACCGGACGAGGTTGCTCTCGTCGATCGGCAGGAGCCACCAGCCGAGCGTGGCGGCGACGACGACGGTGCCGAGGGTCATCGCCGTACGGCTGACGACGTCGTCGATGGTCATCGCGCCGGAGCGGACTCCGGGGGGCGCCTGCTGGGCGTAGGGGTTGGTGGCGTACGGATTGGCGGTGCCCTGCGCGTAAGGGTTCTCACCCGTGACGGTGGCCCCGGCCTGCGGCGTCGCGTACCCCGCGGTGCCGTTGTCGCGGCTGAACCCCCGTCGCGAGAAGACCGGGTTGCTGCTCCTCATTTCACTCCTCCATGGCCACACGACGTGGCCTTGCGACAAGAGTAATAGGTAGGCAAAGGAAGCACCCTCGTGCCAGGGGAGGATCTTCACGGAGTCGTAGCGCCCGATCGCGCTCTTGCCGCAGCCGTCCCTCGGCGGTCGGCTGCCGCCACCTGCCGGACCCCTGCCGGGGTGCTGCCGGTCTCCTGCCCCGGGACGGCCGGGACAACCCGTCCAGCCACCTGTCCGGGGAAGGTGCGTCCGCCGTGTTGACGGCGGAGGCCCGCCGGGGCCGGGCGGCCTTGAAAACCCGGGGCGCCGCCGTCGCCCGGCCGGGCCTCCCGCGGGTCCACGGCGGTGGGACGGGTGCGCGGGGACCGGGACGCGCCCACTAACGTGCCGCGCATGACGACTGCACTGATTACCGGCGCGACGGCGGGCATCGGCGCCGCGTTCGCGCGGCGGCTCGCGGGACAGGGACACAACCTCGTGCTGGTGGCCCGCGACACCGAGCGGCTGCGGGACCAGGCCACCGAACTGCACGACCGGCACGGCATCGAGGCCACGGTGCTCACCGCCGACCTCTCCACGGACTCCGGGATCGCGGCCGTCGAGGAACGCCTCCGCGACCGCGACCACCCGGTCGAGCTCCTCGTCAACAACGCGGGGTTCGGCAACAAGGGGCGCTATCTGGAGGTTCCGCTCGACGACGAGCTGGCGATGCTGAAGGTGCACTGCGAGGCGGTGCTGCGGCTGACCTCGGCGGCGGCGGGCGGGATGCGCGAGCGCGGCCGGGGCGGAATCGTCAACGTCGCCTCGGTCGCGGCGTTCGTCCCCCGGGGCACGTACGGGGCGTCGAAGGCGTGGGTCGTCCAGTTCACCCAGGGCGCCGCCAAGGACCTGGCGGGGTCCGGGGTACGGCTGATGGCGCTCTGCCCGGGCTTCGTACGGACGGAGTTCCACCAGCGGGCCGGGATGGGCACCGGGAACATCCCGGGCTGGATGTGGCTGGACGTCGACAAGCTGGTGACCGCCGCCCTCGCCGACCTGGCGCGCGGCCGGACCGTGTCGGTGCCGGACGCCCGGTACAAGGCGCTGATGGGGCTGGTGAAGGTGACCCCGCGCAGCCTGCTGGGCGAGATGACCTCGCGGACGGGGCGCAAGTACGGCCCGAAGTGAGGGCCGTACCGGAGCGGAACGCCGGCCCGAAGTGAGGGCCGTACCGGAGCGGAACCCCGGCCGCGGTACCGGGCGAAGCGTCCCCAAGTGAGGGCCGTACCGGAGCGGAACGCCGGCCCGAAGTGAGGGGCCGGCCTCGGTCGGGGCCCGGAACGCGGCGAGGCCGGTGCCCCCGCGACGGGGGCACCGGCCTCGTACCGCTCACCGGCCC
>NZ_JBSFVR010000638.1:0-2348 GCF_053592415.1 Streptomyces sp. NPDC002690
GGGTCCGGCGGCTCCGAGAGCGAGGCCGAAGCGCCGTCCGACGTTCCGCCGCCGGACGGCGGAGTCGAGGACGGCACGGGCAGGCCACGGGCCACCGGCGGAGGTACGGTTCCCCGCGCGCGCGGCGGCCGTTCCGGCAAGGCGGCCAAGGGCGGCGGCAGTCAGGCCTCCGGCGTGCTGCCCGGAGGCATCACCTGGCGGCACCGGCTGCGGCGGGACCGCACGCTGATCCTGATGACGCTCCCCGCCATCGCTCTGCTGCTGATCTTCAACTACATACCGCTGCTCGGGAACATCGTCGCGTTCCAGAACTACGACGTCTACGACCTGGGCATCACCGGCAGCCCCTTCGTCGGCTTCGACAACTTCACCCGGATCTTCGACGACTACCGCTTCTGGGAAGTCCTGATCAACACGCTGGTCATCTTCCTGACCCAGCTGATCCTCTTCTTCCCGATCCCGATCGCCATCGCGCTGCTGCTGAACAGCGTGATGAGCTCCCGGGTGCGCGCGTGGGTGCAGGCGATCGTCTACCTGCCGCACTTCTTCTCCTGGGTGCTCGTCGTCACCGTCTTCCAGCAGATGTTCGGCGGAGCCGGCCTCGTCGCGCAGTGGCTGCGCGAACACGGCCACGAAGGCTTCGACCTGATGACCAACCCCGGGTTCTTCAAGTTCCTGGTCACCGCGCAGGCGGTCTGGAAGGACGCGGGCTGGGGCGTCATCGTCTTCCTCGCCGCGCTCGCGGCCGTCAACACCGACCTCTACGAGGCCGCCGCGGTGGACGGCGCGGGACGCTGGCGCCGCATGTGGCACGTCACGCTTCCCGCGCTGCGCCCGGTGATCGCCCTGCTGCTGGTGCTGCGGGTCGGCAGCGCGCTCAACCTGGACTTCGAGCAGATCCTGCTCCAGCGGGACCAGGTGGGCGCCGGCGCGTCCGAGATCCTCGACACCTACATCTGGTGGACGGGCATCAAAACCGGCGACTTCGGCTACGCCGCCGCGGCCGGGATCTTCAAGGGACTGTTCAGCGTCGCCATGGTGCTGGGCGCGAACAAGGTCGCCCACATGCTGGGCGAGCAGGGGGTGTACTCCAAGAAATGACGACTCTCCTGGACCTCGAAAAGACGCCGGGCGGGTGGCCCGTGGACACCGCCCCGGCCCGCACCCCGCTCCAGCGCCTCCTCGGCACCGAAGCGCGCCCCGCCTGGGAGGACGAGCCGACGAAGGCCGGTCTCGCCTTCAAGGGTTTCGGCCTCGTCGCGATCTGCGCGGTGATCCTCGTCCCCATCTGGGTGGTGGTCGTCACCAGCCTCTCCGACACCAAGGCCATCAACGACGCGGGCGGGCTGGTCGTCTGGCCGAAGAGCATCACCTTCGTCGCGTACAAGGAGCTGCTGAGCGGCGGCGCCGTCACCCGGGCCGCGATGGTCAGCATCGGGCTGACCGTGGTCGGCACGGTGTTCAGCATGGTGATCTCGATCCTGTGCGCCTACGGCCTCAGCCGGCGCGACTCGATCGCCCACCGGCCGCTGCTGATGACGCTCATGGCGACGATGTTCTTCGGCGCCGGGCTCATCCCCACGTATCTGCTGGTGACCGGGATCGGTCTGAGCAACAGCTACTGGTCGATGATCCTGCCGAGTGCGATCTCCGTCTTCAACATCCTGGTGCTCCGCGGCTTCTTCATGGACACCGCGCCCGAACTCATCGACGCGGCACGGATCGACGGCGCCGGCGAGTGGCGCATCCTGCTCCAGATCGTCATGCCGCTCTCGCGCGCGGTGGTAGCGGTCATCTCGCTGTTCTACGCGGTGGGTTACTGGAGCCAGTGGTTCAACGCCATGCTCTACATCCAGGACAGCGACAAGTACCCGCTCCAGATGATTCTCCGTCAGCTCGTACTCGCCCACCAGGTGCCGCCGGGCGCGATGGGGGCGGCGGTGAGCAGCGGGCAGATCAACAGCCTCGCGGTACAGATGGCCGTCATGGTCCTCGCGCTGATCCCGGTGGCCCTGCTGTCGCCGTTCGTCCAGAAGCACTTCCAGAAGGGGATGCTCACGGGGGCCGTGAAGGGCTGAGCCCACCGCGTTCTCCGCTGCCCCACGTGCCGCGCGCCGGGAGACCTCCCGCGCGCGGCACGGAGCATGCCCGTTACCCCTCCCCGCTCCTCCCCGCTCCGGAAGGACTCCGCCATGCCCGCGTTCCGTTCCGATCGCGCTCCCTCTCCCACCGCGCCGACGCCGCCCGCTTCGACGCCACGACGAGGCCGACGATGTTCTCGGCAGTCACAGCTTCGCCACCCCCCTGGCGATGAGGGCCACCAGCGCGAAGACCGCGATCGTGGTGAC
>NZ_JBSFVR010000639.1:0-2334 GCF_053592415.1 Streptomyces sp. NPDC002690
CAGGCGATCGGCGGCTCCATCGGCGTCGCGGTCTTCGGTTCGGTGTTCTTCGCCCGGGCCGAGACCGGTGAGCAGCGCGCCGACCACGGAACGGACGCGTCCCGCGCGGGCGTCGGCCGGGGTGCCGGCGTCGCGCAGGGCGGCCATCGGGGAGATGGCGCCGGCCCGGCGGGCGGGCAGCATCGCGGACACGACGGTCACCACGACACCGATGGTGAGGCCGATCAGCGGGGTGGTGGCCTTGATCGTCAGGTCGGCGGTGTCCAGGTGCATCCCCAGTGCGCCCATGAGTTCGATCAGGCCGACGGCGAGGCCGATTCCGGCGCCGATACCGGCCACCGATCCGACGACGCCGAGCAGTACCGCCTCCACCAGGACCGAGCGGTTGACCTGTCGGCGGCTCGACCCGACGGCCCGCATCAGTCCGATCTCGCGGGTGCGCTGGGCGACCAGCATGGAGAAGGTGTTGACGATCAGGAAGATGCCGACGAGGACGGCGATCCCGGCGAAGCCGAGCAGCACGTACTTCAGGGGATCGAGGAAGGAGCCGATGTCCTGCTGGTTCCGGGCCGTCTTCTCGGCCGCGGTCAGCACCTGGTAGTCGTGGCCGCCCAGGGCGGCGTCGACCCTCGCCTTGAGCTGGTCGTCGCTGACGCCGGGCGCGGCGTCCAGGGTGTAGTCGGTGTACGCGGTGCGGGAGCCGAGGAGTACCTGCTGGGCGGTGGGTGTGTCGAGGTAGACGACGGCCGCACCCGGGTTGGTGGTCCTGTACGTGGCGATGCCGCTGATGGTCACCTCGGCGTCGCCGGGGCCGGCGATGACCCGGAGCGAGTCGCCGATGGCCAGGTGGTGCTTTGCCGCGGTGTCCGCGTCGAGCACGGCCTCGCCGGGTGCGCCCGGGGCGTGGCCGGAGGTGATGTCGACGGACTTGGTCTGGTTCGGGTTCCAGTTGGCGACGATGGTCGGCGCGCCGGTGCTGGAACCGATGTCCTGGTTGTGGCTGTCGGCGACGGTGGCCTGCCGGCTGCCGACCCCGGGCACCACCCGGGCCACACCGGGGACCTTCTCCAGCCCCGCGCGCAGCGAGGCGGGCAGGGTGGCCGGTGTTCCGGTCCGCTGCTCGTCGTCGGCTTCCGGCGGGCTGACGGTGACGTCGGCGGAACTCGTCGCGAAGAGCTTGTCGAAGGTCGCGCTCATGGTGTCGGTGAAGACCAGCGTGCCGCAGACGAAGGCGACGGACAGCAGTACGGCGACCCCGGACAGGGCCATGCGGCCCTTGTGCGCCAGGAAGTTGCGCAGGGAGGTACGGAGCACGGTCACGATGTCCTGCCCCGGGAGTCGAAGGACTTCATCCGCTCCAGCACCGCGTCGGCCGTGGGCGCGTGCATCTCGTCGACGATCCGTCCGTCGGCGAGGTAGAGGACCCGGTCCGCGTAGGAAGCGGCCACCGGGTCGTGGGTCACCATGACGATGGTCTGGCCCAGATCGTCGACCGAGTGCCGCAGGAAGCCGAGGATCTCGGCGCCCGCCCGGGAGTCCAGGTTCCCGGTCGGCTCGTCACCGAAGATGATCTCGGGACGGGCGGCGAGGGCCCGGGCCACGGCGACCCGCTGCTGCTGCCCGCCGGACAACTGCGTGGGACGGTGCGTGAGCCGTCCGGCCAGTCCCACCGTCTCCACGACGAGGTCCAGCCACGCCCGGTCCGGGGTGCGGCCGGCGATGTCCATCGGCAGGGTGATGTTCTCCAGCGCGGTCAGCGTCGGAAGCAGGTTGAACGCCTGGAAGACGAAGCCGATGCTGTCACGGCGGAGCCGGGTCAGCCGTTTGTCCCCGAGCTTGGTGATCTCGGTCTCGCCTACCCAGGTCTTGCCGCTGGAGACCGTGTCCAGACCGGCCAGGCAGTGCATC
This sequence comes from Streptomyces sp. NPDC002690, assembly GCF_053592415.1. NCBI lineage: Bacteria > Bacillati > Actinomycetota > Actinomycetes > Kitasatosporales > Streptomycetaceae > Streptomyces > Streptomyces sp. NPDC002690. Next base: position 1,909 of record NZ_JBSFVR010000639.1, read on the forward strand.
AGCGTGGACTTGCCGGAGCCCGAGGGACCCATGATCGCGGTGAACTGCCCCCGGGGGATGTCGACGTCCACCGCGTCGAGCGCGACCACCCGGGTCTCGCCGTTGCCGTACGCCTTGGTCAACCCCCGCGCACGCGCGGCGAACAGCGAGCGCGCTTCGCCGTCCCGGGCCGCGGTACTCGATACGGACGTGGTCACTTGTGATCTCCTGAAAACTCGGCACGGGCAGGTGTCCCCGTGCTCCAAGCCTTCCGGAGCGCACCTCGCCGAACCATGGGGCGAAGCACCGGATCCGTGGTGGGGATAGCCCCCCACCGGGCCGTGGAGGCAGCACGCACGGTCCGCACGGGCGCGGCGGCGGCACGCCCGGTACGACGGCAGGGCCCGGACCGGACCCCGCGGTCCGTTTCAGCCGCTTCTTCTGCAC
>NZ_JBSFVR010000640.1:0-2333 GCF_053592415.1 Streptomyces sp. NPDC002690
GTCGCCGCCCGGGCCCGGCCGCCGCGCCGGACGCTCAGGCCGAGCCCGCCGCCCGTACCGCCGTGCTCGCCTTGCGGGCCGCCACCAGGACCGGGTCCCAGACGGGCGAGAACGGCGGGGCGTACCCCAGGTCGAGCGCGGTCATCTCCTCCACCGTCATCCCGGCGGTCAGCGCCACCGCCGCGATGTCCACCCGCTTCGCCGCCCCGTCGCGGCCCACGATCTGCACGCCCAGCAGCCGGCCGGTGCGGTACTCGGCGAGCATCTTCACCGTCATGGGCGCCGCGCCCGGGTAGTAGCCGGCCCGGCCCGTCGATTCGATGGTGGCCGTCACGAACCTCAGCCCGACCGCCCGCGCGTCCTTCTCCCGCAGCCCGGTCCGGGCGATCTCCAGGTCGCAGACCTTGCTCACGGCCGTACCGACCACGCCCGGGAACGTGCCGTAACCACCGCCGACGTTCGCGCCGATGACCTGGCCGTGCTTGTTGGCGTGGGTGCCGAGCGCGATGTGCCGGGTGCGCTTCGCCACCAGGTCCAGCACCTCCACGCAGTCGCCGCCCGCCCAGATGTCCTCGTGCCCGACCACCCGCATCGACAGGTCCGTCAGCAGACCGCCGTGCGGGCCCAGCGGCAGCCCGGCCGCGCGGGCGAGATCCGTCTCGGGTTCCACGCCGATGCCGAGGACCACCACGTCCGCCGGGTACGTCTCCCCTTCGGCCACCACCCCCGACACCCGGCCGTCCGGACCGGTGCGGATCTCCTCGACCGCCGCGCGGTTCACCGTGGTGATGCCGAGACCGTCCATCGCCTCGTGCACGAGGCGCCCCATGTCCGGGTCGAGCGTGGCCATCGGCTGCTCGCCCCGGTTCAGCACGGTCACCTCGAAACCCCGGTTCAGCATGGCCTCGGCCATCTCGACGCCGATGTACCCCGCGCCCACCACCACCGCGCGCCGACGGCCGGGGCCCGTCCGGTCCAGCGAGTCCAGCAGCGCCTGGCCGTCGTCCAGCGTCTGCACCCCGTGCACCCCGGGGGCGTCGATACCGGGCAGCGCCGGGCGCACCGGCCGGGCCCCGGTGCCGATCACCAGCTTGTCGTACCCGGTCCAGTACGTGTCACCGGTCTCCCGGTCCAGCGCCCGCACCCGCCGGCCCGCGACGTCGATCTCCGTCACCTCGGTGCGGGTGCGCAGATCGATGCCACGGGCCCGGTGCTCCTCGGGCGTACGGGCGATCAGGTCGTCGCGCTCCGCCACGTCGCCGCCCACCCAGTACGGGATGCCGCAGGCGGAGTACGAGGAGAAGTGGCCGCGCTCGAAGGCCACGATGCTCAGCTCGTCCGGCCCCTTCAGCCTGCGGCCCTGCGACGCGGCGTACATGCCCGCCGCGTCGCCCCCGACGACCACCAGTCGCTCCGTCATGCCAGGTCCCTTCGCCGCAGTGTGCCGACCACGCTAACGGCGTTCCCCGGTGTTCCCCGGCGTACCCCGGTGTTTCCCCCGGCGGTCTCAGGGAGCGGGAGTCGTGCTCGCGTCCTCCCGCTCGTCCGCGACGGCGGGGGCGGGGGCACCGGCCGCCGGGACGCGGCGACGGCGCACCACGAGCCGCCCGACCACCAGGAGCAGGGCGACGGCCGCCAGGAACGGGGCGGTCGCTCCGATCGCCATCGCGATCCACCGCACCGTCGTGACGAACGCGTCCCACCCACCGGTCACCGCGTCCCAGAACCCGGGATCGTCGTCCTCGTCGGCGACGGAGGCGTCCGGCTCGAAGAGATCCAGGGTGATCGTCGCCAGCGAGGTGCGGTCGGCCAGGCTCGCCCGCTGCGCGAGCAGGGACTCCAGGTTCGCCTGACGGCTGCTCAACTGGCCTTCGAGCGTGACGACATCGCTGAGCTTCTCCGCCTTCGCCATCAGGGCCCGCACCCGGTCGACGCTCGCCCGCTGGGTCGCGATGCGGCTCTCCACGTCCACCACCTGATCGGTGACGTCCTTCGCATCCGAGGTGCGCGACAGCAGCTTGCCCGTGCCGGCCAACCGCTTCAACACGGCCTCGTACCGGTCCTCCGGAACGCGCAGCACGAGGTGCGAGGCGTCGTGGACGTCGTCCACCCGCTCGGTCGACTCGCTCTCCACCAGCCCGCCGCTGCCCTCGGCGGCGGACCGGGCCGCGGCGACGGCCTTCGGGACGTCCTTCACCTCGATGGACATCACCGTGGTGCGGATCACGTGGGTGGCGGCCGGTGTGCTCTTGTCCACCGCCGTCCCGGCAGCGTCCCCGTCCGCCTTCCCGGCCGCCGCGGAACCCGCGCCGTCCGAGCGGGCGGGGCCGGAC
>NZ_JBSFVR010000641.1:0-2330 GCF_053592415.1 Streptomyces sp. NPDC002690
AGCTCGCTGGGCTCATAACCCAGAGGTCGCAGGTTCAAATCCTGTCCCCGCTACTAAAGACGAAGGCCCGGATTCATCGAATCCGGGCCTTCGTCGTGTTCGCGTGCGGGATGTCGTCCACGCACGACGACCGGCCGGGGTTCCTCACCGGCCGGTCGTGTTCGCGTGCGGATGGATCGAGCGGTGGTGATCAGGCGGTGGTCGTCGCGCAGTTCGGGCAGAGCCCGCGGTAGGTCACCTCGACGCCCGAGACCGTGAAGCCGAAGCGCTCCTCGTCGGGCAGGTCCGCCAGCGGATTGCCGGTGGGGTGGACGTCCCGGATGGCTCCGCAGTTCCCGCAGACCAGGTGGTGGTGCGGTCGGCGGGCGTTCGGGTCGTACCGCTTGGCGCGGCGGTCCGTGGAGACCTCCAGGACCTCGCCCAGCGACACCATCTCGCCCAGGGTGTTGTAGACCGTGGCCCGCGAGATCTCGGGCAGCCTGTCCACGGCCCTCGCGTGCACCTCGTCGGCCGTCAGGTGCACGTGTTCGCCGTCGAGGACCTCGGCGACCACGCGGCGCTGCGCCGTCATGCGCCAGCCGCGTCCACGGAGTCGTTCCAGCAGGTCACTCATGAGCCCAGCTTATCAGCGAGCAGGTCAAATCCTGAACGGGTGTGACATTGGATGTTCACTTGACTTGGACAATGTCCATTGTAGGATCGATCCCAGTTCGGCAGAAGCCAAGGGATCGGCCGTGCGCGCCGCCGGGAGACGGCGGGTGCGCGGCGCACATCACGCAGGAGGCGCACGTGACGCAGGGACCGCTCACCACGGAGGCCGGAGCGCCGGTCGCCGACAACCAGAACAGCGAGACGGCGGGCGTCGGCGGTCCGGTACTCGTGCAGGACCAGGCGCTGCTGGAGAAGCTCGCCCACTTCAACCGGGAGCGCATACCGGAGCGCGTGGTGCACGCCCGCGGCGCCGGCGCGTACGGCACCTTCACGCTGACCCGTGACGTCTCGCGGTGGACGCGCGCCGCGTTCCTCTCCGAGGTCGGCAAGCAGACGGAGACCTTCCTCCGCTTCTCCACCGTCGCGGGGAACCTCGGATCCGCCGACGCCGTGCGCGACCCCCGCGGTTTCGCGCTGAAGTTCTACACCGAGGAGGGCAACTACGACCTCGTCGGCAACAACACCCCGGTGTTCTTCATCAGGGACGCCATCAAGTTCCCCGACTTCATCCACACCCAGAAGCGCGACCCGTACACCGGCTCGCAGGAGGCGGACAACGTCTGGGACTTCTGGGGCCTGTCGCCCGAGTCGACCCACCAGGTCACCTGGCTCTTCGGCGACCGCGGGATCCCGGCCACGCTGCGCCACATGAACGGGTACGGCTCGCACACCTACCAGTGGAACAACGAGGCCGGCGAGGTCTTCTGGGTCAAGTACCACTTCAAGACCGACCAGGGCATCAAGAACCTCACCACCGACGAGGCCAACCGCCTCTCCGGCGTCGACCCCGACAGCCACCAGCGCGACCTGCGCGAGTCCATCGAGCGCGGTGACTTCCCGTCCTGGACCGTGCAGGTGCAGGTCATGCCCGCGGCGGACGCGGCGACCTACCGCTTCAACCCGTTCGACCTCACCAAGGTGTGGCCGCACGAGGACTACCCGCCGGTCGAGATCGGGAAGCTGGAGCTCAACCGCAACCCGGAGAACATCTTCGCCGAGGTCGAGCAGTCCATCTTCAGCCCCGCTCACTTCGTGCCCGGCATCGGCCCGTCCCCGGACAAGATGCTCCAGGGCCGCCTCTTCGCGTACGGCGACGCCCACCGCTACCGCGTCGGCATCAACGCCGACCACCTGCCGGTGAACCGCCCGCACGCCACCGAGGCGCGTACCAACAGCCGGGACGGCCACCTCTACGACGGCCGTCACGCCGGCGCGAAGAACTACGAGCCGAACAGCTTCGGCGGTCCGGCCCAGACCGGCCGGCCGCTCTGGCAGCCGGTCCCGGTCGACGGCGCCACCGGCAACCACGTGACGCCGCTCCACGCCGAGGACGACGACTTCGTGCAGGCGGGCAACCTCTACCGGCTGCTCTCCGAGGACGAGAAGGAGCGCCTGGTCGAGAACCTCGCCCAGTTCATCGCCAAGGTCTCGCGCGACGACATCGCCGAGCGCGCGGTGGACAACTTCCGCCGGGCCGACGGCGACTTCGGCAAGCGGCTGGAGGACGCGGTCCAGGCCCTGCGCGCCTGATCACCGACCGGCGCCCATGGCTGTCCGGTATCGGCGCCGTGGAGCTGGACCAGGAGCATGCCGTGCCCTGCGCCGCGGGGGTACTCGGT
>NZ_JBSFVR010000642.1:0-2318 GCF_053592415.1 Streptomyces sp. NPDC002690
CGGTCGGTCAGCCAGGAGATGGCGTCGCCCTGGTCGGTGAGGAGCGGGACCAGGTGGTTCGTGACGATCTTGCCGAGGACGTTGGCACCGGCACCCGCGACGGCTCGCCGGACGGGTCCCCCGACCCGGACGTCACCGCCGAGGTGATCGGTACGGCCGGCGCTGCCCGACGGGCCGGGGCGGTGACCGTCGCCGTGCGGACCTCCGGCGGCATCACGTCCCTCAGGCTGACGGCCTCCCGGGGCGGCCCGGCCGTCTGGGCGGCTCGTACCGACGCCCGCTGGCTGCGGCTCAGCCGTTCCTCGGGCACGCTCGCGGCGGGGGAGAGCGTGACCGTGCACGTCCAGGTGGACCGGTCGCGGGAGCCGCGCCACCCCTGGCGGGCCCGCGTCGTCCTGGCGCCCGGGTCCCAGCACGTACGGATCGAGGGGCGCGGCCGGACCCCCGCGTTCACCGGCTTCCCGGCGGGCGGGCCGCTGCGTCCCATGACGCCCGACGCCCCGCCCGCCCCCACGCGGCCTGCCGCGCCTGCCGTACCTGCCGCGCCCGAGGCCCCCGAGCCCCCCGCGCCCGTTTCCGGGGCCCCGACCGGGGCGGCCCCGGCCCCGGCGGACTCCGCCGGGCCACCGCCGAGCCCGTCACCGGACCCGACCGGCCCGCCGGCCACGCAGGGTCCGGCCACGCAGGCCCCGGCCATGCAGGACCCGCCCGGCCAGTCACCGGGCGAACTGCCCGACCGTCCGCCGGCCGGCGGGCCGACCCCGTCCGCCCGGCCCACCGGCACCGGCGAACCGGCCCCGGCGGGCTGAGACGCCACCGCCCCCACCCACCGGGGCGGGAGCACCGGCCTCAGGGGGAGCACCGGCCTCAGGGGGAGTACCGGCCTCAGGCCGGGGGCACCGGGTCCGCCGGGTGCGGGGCCATCGGCAGCAGCGAGGCGAGCCGCTGCTCGCAGAGCTCGACCAGCCGCTCGTACGCCTCCTTGCCCATCAGCTCCGTGAGCTCGGGGCGGTACGTGACGTACACCGGGTCGCCCGCGCCGTGCGCGGAGGTGGCGGAGGTGCACCACCAGTGCAGGTCGTGACCGCCCGGGCCCCAGCCCCGGCGGTCGTACTCGCCGATGGAGATCTGGAGCACCCGGGTGTCGTCGGGCCGGTCGATCCAGTCGTACGTCCGCCGGACCGGGAGCTGCCAGCAGACGTCCGGCTTGGTCTCCAGCGGCTCCTTGCCCTCCTTCAGCGCCAGGATGTGCAGCGAGCAGCCCGCGCCACCGGCGAAGCCGGGACGGTTCTGGAAGATGCAGGAGCCCTTCCAGCGGCGCGTCTGGCGCTCACCGTCGTCGTCGATGCCGACCCATCCCGTCGACGTGCCGACGTCGTGGAACTGCCACATGTCCGGGGTCAGCCGCTCGACGTGCCCGGCCACCCGCTTCTCGTCGTCCTCGTCGGAGAAGTGGGCGCCCAGCGTGCAGCAGCCGTCGTCCGCGCGGCCCGCCTGGATGCCCTGGCAGCCGCTGCCGAAGATGCACGTCCACCGGGAGGTCAGCCACGTCAGGTCGCAGCGGAACACCTGCTCGTCGTCGGCGGGGTCCGGGAACTCCACCCACGCCCGGGGGAAATCGATGCCCTTCTCGTCGGACCGGTCGGGTCCGTTCTCTTCCGTCCGCTGGCTCTCCTGATTCTGATCCTGATTCTTTTGAGGCTTCTTCGTTGCTTTGCCCGGCTTCGCCTTGTTCGTCTTTGGCACGCGCCAAGGGTAAGTCCCTTTCGGCGTAGCGTTCCGGGTATGAGACTCGGAGTTCTCGACGTGGGGTCGAACACGGTTCACCTGCTGCTGATGGATGCCCATCCCGGTGCCCGTCCGCTGCCCGCGCACTCGCACAAGGCGGAGCTCCGCCTCGCCCAGCTGCTCGACGCGGGCGGGGCGATCGGTCCCGAGGGTGTCGACCGGCTGGTCGCCGCCGTGGCCGAGGCGGTCCAGGCCGCCGAGGACAAGGGGTGCGAGGAGGTGCTGGCGTTCGCCACCTCGGCGGTACGGGACGCCGTCAACGCCGACGACGTGCTGGGCCGGGTGCGCGCCGAGACCGGCGTCGACCTCGCGGTCCTCAGCGGCGAGGAGGAGGCGCGGCTGACCTTCCTGGCCGCCCGGCGCTGGTTCGGCTGGTCGGCGGGGAAGCTGCTGTTGCTCGACATCGGGGGCGGCTCGCTGGAGATCGCCCTCGGGCTGGAGCACCCTGGTCCGTGATCCGGAACTTGCGGGCCATGCCCCCCGACGGGTCGGGGATGCGCTCCACCAGCCCGGCCTGCATCGCGGCGGCG
>NZ_JBSFVR010000643.1:0-2309 GCF_053592415.1 Streptomyces sp. NPDC002690
GGCGTGGTGCCAGCGCTCGCCCAGCGGCGCCCCGAAGAGCTGGTGACCGAGCAGCCCGTTGGCGTCGTCGCCGATCCGCGCACTGGAGAAGAGGTCCGGAGTGCCGGACGCCACCCACCCCCGTGACCTCTCCGAGGGCCAGCGGCTGACCCTGGCACTGGCCCTCGTACTCACCGCGCGTCCGCCGCTGATCCTGCTGGACGAGCCGACCCGTGGTCTCGACTACGCGGCCAAGTCCCGGCTGGTCGGGGTGCTCCGGGCGCTGGCGGCCGAGGGGCACGGAATCGTCCTGGCCACCCACGACGTGGAGCTGGCGGCGGAGCTCGCGGACCGGGTGGTGATCCTGGCCGGCGGGGAGGTCGTCGCGGACGGCCCGACCCGGCAGGTCGTGGTCTCCTCCCCCGCTTACGCCCCGCAGACGGCGAAGGTCCTCGCCCCGCAGGAGTGGCTCACCGTGAGCCAGGTCCGCACGGCGCTGGAGGCGGGCGCATGACCGGCGGGCGCATGACGGGCAGGCGCATGACCGGCGGGCGCATGACCGGCGGGCGCATGACGGGCATCGAGCTCCCCGGCGGCGAGAAGGCCGGGCGGGTCCGCCCGGTCCGCCCGGTCCGGCTCGGGCCGCGTTCGGTAGTGGCGCTGGTGCTGGTGAGCGCGGTGGGGGTGGCGGCCTTCGGCTGGCCGCTGCTCGCCGCGCCCGCGTTCGGCACCGCCCACGCGGCGGACGCGCCCTGGCTGTTCGGCGCGCTGCTGCCGCTGCTGGTGGCGGTGGCCGTGGCGACGATCGCGGACGCCGGGCTGGACGCGAAGGCGGTCGCGATGCTCGGGGTCCTCGCGGCGGTCGGCGCCGCCCTGCGCCCGCTGGGCGCGGGGACGGCCGGGCTGGAACCGATGTTCTTCCTGATGGTCCTCAGCGGTCGGGTGCTCGGCCCCGGCTTCGGCTTCGTACTGGGCGCGGTGACGATGTTCGCGTCGGCGCTGCTCACCGGCGGGGTGGGGCCGTGGATGCCGTTCCAGATGCTGTCGATGGCCTGGTTCACCATGGGCGCGGGGCTGCTGCCGGGTCCGGAGCGGCTGCGCGGCCGGGCGGAGACCACCCTGCTCGCGGCGTACGGGGCGCTGGCCTCCTTGCTCTACGGCACGGTGATGAACCTCTACGGCTGGACGATCGTGCCCGGTCTCGGCTCGGGCATCTCCTTCGTGGCGGGCGACCCGGTGCACGAGAACCTGGTGCGCTTCCTGGCGTACTGCCTGACCACCTCGCTCGGCTGGGACCTGGGCCGGGCGGCCCTGACCGTGGTGCTGACGCTCTTTGTGGGACCGGTGCTCCTGCGGGCGCTCCGCCGCGCGACGCGGCGCGCTTCCTTCGAGGCCCGGGTCACATTCGAGGGTCCCGGCGGAGTGAGGACACCCACAGGTACTTGGTCCTCCCCCAAGCCGGATAGTAGAGACGCCGAGGTCTGAGCCGGCCCCCGTACGACCCCTTTGACCTGGCTCGACTCCCGTATGTCCGTGTTCGGGACCTAGGGCCCGGAGTCCGAGCGCGGGTCGTACGGGAGGCCGGCGGGGGGTCATTGCGTCCGCCGGACGGCGGGGCTAACCATGGTTCTCGTCGCCGAACACCTCGGTGGCCCGCTCGACCGTCACAGGTCACCAGGGCCCAGGTGGGGACGCCCGGATCACTCACAGAACCGGCCCGCGACGCCACCTGCCCCCGACGTTAGGTTTCTACGTGTCGTTCGCCAGTCGTTTCCTCGCCCAGCCCCGTATCGCAGGCCGCAAGACCGTCCTCGCCGGTGCCGCCGTACTCCTCGGTGGCAGTGGTCTGGCTCTCGGCGCCGGTACGGCGTCCGCCGCCACGCCCACCGCGACGACCGCAGCGTCCTCCGCGCAGGCCACGGCGCAGCAGATGATCGGTGACAGCGCCCAGTTCCAGTGTTTCAGCAACATCGTCTCGCACGAGAGCGGCTGGAACCCGAGCGCCACCAACGCCTCCTCCGGCGCGTACGGCCTGGTCCAGGCCCTGCCCGCCTCCAAGATGTCCTCCGCCGGTTCCGACTGGCAGACCAACCCCGCCACGCAGATCAAGTGGGGTCTGAACTACATGAACGAGCGCTACGGCAGCCCGTGCGGCGCCTGGGACTTCTGGCAGGCCAACAGCTGGTACTGAGCCGGCCCGCCCAGCAGCCCGCGTGACGAAGCCCGGGCCGGGACCTCTTTCACTCGACCTCGGCGCGGGTGAGCTGTGCGCCGACCTCGGCCCGTACGGTCTGCAGCTGTGCGATCAGCGCGTCCAGCTCATCGAGCTT
>NZ_JBSFVR010000644.1:0-2308 GCF_053592415.1 Streptomyces sp. NPDC002690
CGAGAACATCCGTTCCGAAGGTGTCGGCCACCCACTCGTCGTCATAGATCGTCCTGACGTAGCGGTCTCCCATGTCCGGGCGTGCCCACCGCCCTCCGGCGGCGCGGCGGGCGACGGGTGGTGCGCGCCGGGGTACGCCTGGGCGCCCTTCGCGTACGGGTCGCGGGGCTCGGGCCGCGGCGCGTACTCCGGACGACCGGCGTACGGGTCCCGGTCGGTGTACGGGTCCCGGTCGGTGTACGGGTCCAGCGGCTCGGGCCGCGGCGCGTACGGGGCGGGGGCGGCCGGCAGCGCGGGCGGAAGGGCGGCGGGCAGCGCGGGGGCGTACCCGGCATGGTCCCCGTCGGCGTCGGGCCCGCCCTCGTACCCGCTCTCGCGGCCCTGTTCGTCGCCCCGGCCGTGCTCGTCGCCGTGCTCGTACCGCCGGGGCGGGAGTTCCGGTTCGTCCAGGTCGGGCCGGGGCACGGTGACGTACCCGCAGAGCGCTTCCTCGGCCGCGCCGGCCGCGAGGCCGGTCAGCATCACGCGGCCGTCGTCGCAGACCAGCACCGTCCGCACGGTGATGTTGCGGTGGGTCCAGCCGTGCGCGTGCAGCACCCGCAGGGCGGTGAGCACGTCGGAGCCGATCTCGGCGGCACGGTAGGGGCTGAGGGGGCGTTCGGCCAGCAGCGCGGCGAGGGTGCGCGCGGGAACCAGCTCGCTCACGATCCAGAGCGAGCCCGCCTCGGCGAACACGTCGAAGACCTGGTCCAGTCGCGGGTGGTCCGGGACCTGGGCCGCCGCCTGCGCGGCCTCTATCGCCCGGCGCACCGCCGGGTCCGAAGAGCGGCGTACGGCCCGGCCGGTGGCCCGGCGCACCGGTGACGGCCGGCCGTCACCGTCGAGCACCTCGGCGTCGACGACCTCGGGGAGCGGCACCTGCCGGACCAGGACCTCCTGGCCGCTGTAGGTGTCGAAGGCCCGGGTCTCCAGGAGTTCGTAGGCGTCGTTCGGCGGCAGCGGAAGGCGATAGCGGTCGGCGAGCACCCGACCCGCATAGTCGTCCACGACGCCTCCCCAGAGCGCACGGTCCCCCGGTCACGAGATCCGCTCGGCCCGTCACATCACGGTCATTCGCACACATATGACACGCCGTCACGGCTGCTTACGGTTCTCGGTCTCTTACGATACGTGGCCGGACGCGGCGGTGTGTCCGGGTCGCACAACCCGGGCGGTACGGGCCGGGGGTGCGGCCCCCTCCGGCCGGTGCGGTGACCGCCCGCCGGGGGCGGTCACCGGCGGGCGTCAGTCCTTGGGCGCGAAGGTGGCGAACGCCGTCTCGCGCAACGTGCGGCACTCGTCCTCGTTCCACTCCGCGGCCGGGCAGCTCACCATGATCGAGTAGCCGTGCGTGGAGTCGGCCCGGAAGCCGCGGTTGAGGACGTGCACCCGCTCGCCGTTCTGGGTGCGCTCGAACTCCCAGTCCGCGACGGTCGGGTAGCCGTTGTAGTCGACCTTCTTTATGCCGATGTGCTTGTAGTTGTTGCTCGCGGCGCTCACCCCCGCGACGGCCGCGGTCCACGCGGCGGCGGCGTCCTTGCCGGGAGAGCTGTTGTAGTCGATCTGGACGCGCGGGAAGGCGCCCTTCGACGCGTTGTAGATGCCGCCCGAATTGGAGCCGGCGATGGCGGTGCGCCCGTAGGACCCGGGCATCGCCATGGTGAAGTGGAAGCGGCTGTCGGTGAACGTCTTGTACCCCTGCGGCAGCGCGTCGCCGCCCTTGTCGTCCTCGCCGCCCTTGTCGTCCTTGCCGTCGCCGTCCTCGCCGCTCCCGGTGCCACCGGGCGAAGCGGCGGATCCCGACGGGGTACCGGCCGTGGACGGGCTCGCGGAGCCGTCGGACTTCCCCTGCCCCTCGGTACCGTCCTTGCCGGTGTCCTTGCCCTTCCCGGAGCCGTCGGGCCCGCCGGTCGATCCGGCCGCGCTCGACTGTCCGCCGGTGTCCTTGTCGCCCGTGTCGTCCCCGCCGAGGCTGAGCGCGAGCACGGTGCCGACGATGGCGAGCACCACGACCCCGGCGATGATCGCCAGGGTCCTGCGCGGCACCACGTCGGTGAGCGAGGCGCGGGTGGAGGCGCCGGGGCCGCGCGGCGGCAGTCCGCCGGACGCCGAGGCCGTGGCCGCCCCCTTGCCTACCGGGGTGACCGGGCTGCCCGGGGTTCCGGCGCCGACCGGCTCGGGCGCCCCCTCGGAGAGGTCGTGCTCCAGGGTGTCGAGGACCTCGAAAGCGCCTTCCACCATGTGCTCGCCGCCGGGGCACCGCCCGCCC
>NZ_JBSFVR010000645.1:0-2304 GCF_053592415.1 Streptomyces sp. NPDC002690
CGCAGCGGCGTGAGCAGTAGCGGCGCTCGGGTCCGCTGCGGCGGGCCAGGAACACCCCGTGGCAGCTCGGGGACGAACACACGCCGCCCGGCGGTCGTTGGGAGTCCCACACGAGCACGGTCAGGGCCATGCACGACGACGTCAGGAACCACTCCTCCCACGGCGCCTCGTCGTCGTGGTCGAGATGTGGATGCCACGGGCTGCCGCCGCCGTGGGAGGACAGCCGGAGTCGTCCGGTGCGCTCCCGCAGGAGGCGATTGAGCGCCTCGGCGGCGGTGTCGGTGCGGTCGGCGGCGAACACCTCCCGCAGCAGAGCGGCGGCTTCGCGCATCCCCGCGACGTCGTCCGGGGTGAGGTCGATGGGGTCCGCCTCGCCGAAGTCGCGCAGCACGGAGGTGATTTCACGGGTATCGGAGCGTTCGTCGGTGAGGGCGTTGACCAGCGCGGCGGTCCGCCTGGCCGTGGCCAGCACGGAGTGCCGGGTCGACCAGTCGTCGGAAGGGGAGGGCATCGCGTGAATGTAACGCATAGTGCGAGATTTTGAGTTACCTGCGTAACGTCCAGCAGATGGAAAAGCGTTACGCTCTCCCGTTCTTCGTCTGCGGGGCGTTGGCCGCCCGTACGGGGGACGAGATGTCCGGGCCCGCGCTGCTGCTGGCCGGACACGCCGTGACCGGGTCGGCCGCCGGGGCGTCCGCGCTGCTCGCGGGGATCACCGTCGCCGCCGTGGTGGGCGGGCCCTTGCTGGGGGTGCTGCTCGACCGGGCGGTGCGCCCCGGCCGCATGCTGGCCGGGGCCCTGATCCTGTACGCGACGGGCCTCGCGGTGATTCTGCTGGGCCTCGGCCGGTGGCCGTTCGCCGTCACCCTCCTGGTCGCGGTGTCGGCGGGGCTGCCGGCGCCGGCCCTCTCGGGCGGCTGGACCGCCCAACTGCCCCGGGTGGTGGCCTCCGGCCGATTGCCCCGGGCCAACTCCTGCGACGCGATGACGTTCGGTGCGGCGGGCCTGGCCGGTCCGGCACTCGCGGGCACCGTGGCAGGGGTGTTGGGCGCACCGGCCGCTCTGGCCGTCTCCGCGGTACTCGTCGTCGCGGCGGTACCCGTCGCGTGGACGTTGCCCGACCGGTCGGTACCGCGCGTCCCCGTCCGTGCGGTCCGGGTCCTCGGCGATCTCACCAAGGGGGCCAGAACCATCGCGGGCCGACCCGCTCTGGCCCGCGCGACCCTCGTCCCGGCCCTCTCCTGCACGGCGCAGGGCATGTTCGCGGCCTGCGCCGTGCCCCTGGGTGAACACGCTCTGGGCGGCGCCGGACGGGGAGCCGCGCTCCTCGCCTGCGCGGCTGCCGCCGCCCTGGCGGCCAACGCCGTCCTCGCGAGATTCCCGCCACCGTTCGCTCCCGACACGGTTCTCCTGGCCTCGGCCCTCGTCCAGGCGAGCGCCCTGGTCCTCGCCGCCCTGGCCGGACCCGCCTTGCTCCTCGGAGCCGTACTCCTGGCGGGAGCGGCCGAAGGCCCCCAGCTCGCGGCCGTGTTCGCGATCCGGCACCGCGAATCCCCACCGCGCCTGCGCGGCCAGATCTTCACCACCGGCGCCGGAGTGAAACTGGCCGGATACGCCCTGGGAGTCGCCGTCGCCGGACCGGCGGCCACCTGGTCCCTGCCGGGCACGCTGCTTTTCGCGGCGGGCGTGGCGGCTCTGGCGGTGCCTGCCGCCTTGGCGATCCGGTCGCCGGCGGTATCCGCACCGGAGGACGGGATCGCGGGCGGAGAACGTCCTTGACGGGCGCCCGGCCGCAACGGCTCTCAGGGCCGCCTTGCGACGAAGACGAACTTCTTCCCCGGGCGGTCGGGCGCTTCACGGACGGCTTCCGCCGTGAACCCGAGGGCGGCCGGTTCCTCCGCGACCTCCTCGCGCTCCCGGAAACGGAGTGTCGAGAGCGACCTCAGGACCGCGCCGTCGGCCGCGAACACGTACGTCCAGCGGAAGGACGCCAACGGCCCCCGCAGGTAGACGAGTTCGACTCAGCTCCCCACAGGACCGGCCCCCCGAACGTCGATGACCGGCGGGACTTCTCGAGGGTCCACTCCTCCGGGTCGCGCGCGGCCGGATCACGGGTCTCGAACACCAGGCGGCCGCCCGGCCGCAGCGCTTCGTACGCCCCGCGCAGGGTGTCCCGCCACGCCTGCGGTTCGACGACGGCTTGTGCGACGTTCGCCGTCATGGTCACCACATCGACCCGCGGTTCGGCCTACGCGCGCGTGGAGCCGGTCGCAGGAACGCTCCAGCCGGCCGGACAGGCCGGCT
>NZ_JBSFVR010000646.1:0-2302 GCF_053592415.1 Streptomyces sp. NPDC002690
GGACCGAGTGGTACGCACTCGGTCCCGGCCCTCTTCTCATGGGCGCCTTCACGGACACATGGGCCCGGCCCCGTTCCACGACCGGGCCTCACGGACACATGGGCCCGCCCCCGTTCCACGACCGGGCCTCACCGACACATGGGCCCGGCCCTTCACCGGGATCGCCCGAGGTCACGCCCCGGGGACGGTGCTCCCCCGGACGATCAGCCGGTGCGGGATCGTCAGGTCGTGGGCGGGCAGCTCGTTGCGGGGGCTGTAGATACGGTCGGCCAGGCACTGCAGGGCCCGCGCGGCGATCTGCCGCTTGTCGGGCGAGACCGTGGTGAGGCCGGGGTAGCTGAAACGGCCGTCCTCGATGTCGTCGAATCCGACGATCGCCAGGTCTTCCGGCACCCGCACTCCCCGCGCACGTGCCGTGTGCAGGGCACCCAGAGCCAGTTCGTCGCTGAACGCGAACACCGCGTCGGGGACGACGTCGCCACCTTCTCCCAGGCCGCCGCCACCGCTTCCGGTCCCGTCCTCCTCCCCCGGACCGCCGTCGCCGCCACCCACTCCGGCCCCGTGGCCGTCGAGCAGGTCCGCCATGGCGCGCGCCCCGTCGCTGCGGTGCAGCGAGGTGACGGGGCGCTCCCACGCGGGGCGGGGCTCGACGCCGGCCCGGCGCAGCGCCCGCCGGTAGCCTTCCGCACGCTGGTCCGCCGTGCCGTTCTCCAGGTGCGGCTGGAGGCCGATGGCGGCGATGCGGCGGCGCCCGCGCTCCAGCAGGTGGGTGGTGGCCTCGTCGGCCGCGGCGACGTTGTCCACCGCGACCCGGTCCGCCAGCCCGTCGGGGCTCCGCTCGCCGAGCAGGACCACCGGCAGCGCGCGGGGGGTGGCCGTGAGGTCCCGGGCCTTCAGGGCCCAGGGGCTGATGACGAGCCCGTCCATCACGCGGCCCCCGTCACCGGTGAGCAGGCGGCGTTCGGCCTCCGCGTCACCGAGGGTCTGGTCGATGATCACGGTCCACGACCGGCGCCGGGCCTCGTCCACCAGCAGCCCGGCGAGTTCGGCGAAGTAGGGCGAGTGCAGTTCGGGGATGGCGAGTCCGATGATGCCGGTGCGGCCGGCCCGCAGGCTGCGGGCGGCGAGGTTGGGCCGGTAGCCCAGCTCGTCGATCGCCTCCTGCACCCGCAGGCGGGTCTGCTCCGCGACCGCCGCGGAGCCGTTGACCACGTTCGACACCGTGCGTGGGGAGACTCCCGCACGGAGGGCCACGTCTTTCAGGCTGCTGCTCACCCCCACATCGTGGCACACCCGCACCCACCTCATTGCCACGTTGCAATCAACGATGTAAAACTACCGGCAGCCCACCCGCACCACCATCAGGAGGCATCTGTGAGCCGGTACGCCCATCCCCGGACCGCCCTGGCCGGTCTCGACGTCGACGTGACGCCCGACGTGGACGCCCTGTACGCGGACGGCATCACCGCGCGGAAGGGCGCGTTCACCCCGCAGTGGACCGACCGCCTCCGCGAGGACATCGAGGTGGCCTTCGAGGAGGCGCTCGCGCGGCCCGGCGGCGCGGTCGGGCGCGGCCCGAACCGCTACTACGTCGAGATCCACCCCGAGCAGCTGCGCGGTTTCGTCGACCTGGTCGAGCACCCGTGGGTGCGGTCCGTCTGCGAGGCGGTGCTCGGCCCCGACTACCGGATCGTCGAGCTGGGCTTCGACGTCCCGCTCGAAGGCGCGGTCGACCAGCCGTGGCACCGGGACTTCCCCATGCCCGAGGAGACCCGCGCCGAGCGGCGGCTGACCTCCCTCGCCTTCAACGTGACGGCCGTCGACACCGAGGAGGACATGGGCCCCTTCGAGATCGCGCCGGGCACCCAGTGGGACGACGGTCCGGAGTTCGGCCACGGCATGTTCCCGCCCCGCACCCACTACCCGCGCTACGAGGAGAGGGCCGTACGCAAGTTCCCGCGGCGCGGCGACGTCTCCGCCCGCAGCGCGCTGACCGTCCACCGCGGCACCACGAACCACTCGGCGAAGCCGCGGCCCGTGCTGGTTCTGGGGGTCGACGGCCCGGAGGCCATGAACGGCGACAGGCACGACACCGCCGCGACCCTGTCGTACTGGGAGGGCCTGCCCGAACGGGTCCGCCGCCACCTCGACTGCGCGGTCGTCGACACGCTGGTGCCCGTGACGCAGAAGCACACGATCGAAGGTCTCGTCATGGGCGACGCCTGAGGGCCGCCGGCACACGGCGCCGGCACACGGCGCCGGCACACGGCCGCAGAACGCAGCGGCGGCAGACACATCGGGG
>NZ_JBSFVR010000647.1:0-2244 GCF_053592415.1 Streptomyces sp. NPDC002690
CCGGCCGGGTGCCTCTTGTGGCGGTTGATGCTGCACTCGACCGCGTGGCGCTCGGGGTAGTCGGCCGGGTCGAAGTGCGGGGGCCGCCCACCGCACGAGCCGAGCTTTTGGCGGTTGCGGGCCTGGTCGGCCTTGTCGGGGATGGTGCAGTGGATTCCGCGGCGGCGCAGGTAGGCGCGGTTTCTGCGGGAGGCGTACGCCTTGTCCGCGCGGACTCGGTTGGGGCGGACACGTGGCCGGCCCGGCCCGATGCGGGGCACGCGGACCTTCTCCAGCACGGGTTCGAACTGCGGCGAGTCCCCGCGCTGCCCGGCCGTAATCACGATCGACATGGGCCGCTGACCTTGCTCGACGGCCAGGTGCAGCTTGGTGGTGAACCCGCCGCGCGAGCGTCCCAGTCCGTGATCTCTGGGCTCGGTGAACACACCGCCCGGCGGTTCCTTCTGCAGACCACCCTGCTTGCGGGCCCCAGCCGCATGCTGATGAGCGCGGCACACCGTGGAGTCGACGCTCAGGTCCCACGTGATCGCGCCCTTCGCGTCCGCCAGAGACTGGAGCCGCGTGAAGATCCTCTGCCAGATGCCGTCCCGCTGCCACCGGCGGAACAGGTCATAGATCCGGCCCCACGGTCCGTACTCGACGGGCACGTCCCGCCACGGAACACCGGTACGGACCCGGAACCGTATGCCGTCGATCAGCTGTCGTCGAGGCCAAACGCTCGGCCGCCCCGGCTTTCTCCCCTTCGGCAACAACGGCTCCAGCACCGCCCACTCTTCGTCCGTGAGATCTCCACGCCCCATGAACCGTGATCATCCACGCTCAAGATCCACTTTCGACACACGGCCTAGCGTGCAAGCCGGGTGGCCGTAAGTCGATCGGGCCACGAGGAGCCGTGCTCTCCGCACGAGCGGAGGCAGGCGGCAGGCCACTCACTGGTGCTACGGGTTCTGCCACGGCGCCCGAACCGGCGAGAGAGAGGTCGGCCACCGGCGCACCGATTGCCCGGAAAGTTCGCCGGTCCAACTCACGCTCGCGCGCGGTGTTGCGCAGTAGCTACTGTCGTACCGAACCTGAGGCGGGGATTCGGCGGACCGAGCGCCATGGAGCCCCTATTGCGACCGTCGCGCGGTACCGGTGGCGCCTGCGATCTCCCCGCTCGGCCGTCAGGACGGCTGGACCTCGTCAAAGAAGGCAGGAGCCTCCGGGCCCACGAGGCGCTCCATCCCGTCTGCCATGACCCTCGCCCACCTGCCGGGCCGGGTCCACATCCGTTCCTCGAAGGCGCGGACGGACTCGTCCGGATCCGCGGCGCCACCGCATCGGCGCCCTCGGGTCCGTCCGGGCGCGACTCGCGGCGCGGCTCAGACGCGGGCGGCGTCGAATTCGAGGAAGTCGTCGATGTCGAGCTTGCGCATCACGAAGCCGACCGGTGCGGCCAGGTCGGCGCGGGCCTCCGGGCCGCGCCTGCGGGGTCGGCTGATCGTGTAGCGGCGCCCGCCCCGGCTGATCGTCCCTCCACCGGCGGCGAGGATGTTCAGCGCCCAGTTCGCGTTCGAGTCGTAGGCGAGCCCGACGATGAACCCCGTCCCGGTCCGGAACGCCTGGACCGGCGTGTCGAACGGGGTGCCGCTGCGACGGCCGCGGTGGTGCAGCACGGCCAGCGGCGGGATCCAGCGGGCGAGCGGCCTCAGGACCGGGTTGAAATATCTCGGAAGACCTGAGAAGCGGCTGAGGACGGGCATGTTCTTCCTCCGTTGGCGAGTGGGGGTCCATCGAACGGCTGGCGGCCTTCGCCCACCGGCCGGCACACGGCGGCCTCGGCCGTCTGCCATCACGGCCTTCGAGGTGTGTGCCGCGCCACAGCATGTTTCCACTTGGAAACACTGCGAAGGTAGCACGCCCGAGGATCGGCACGAAGGACCCGGGCCGCTCCCTCTCGCCCCCACCCCACCGTCACGCCGACCGCCGGGTGAGGTACCAAGGCAGGTGTGAAGGAAGAGACCCGCCCCGCGACTGTTCGCGTGTTCATCGCCCTCGCCCCGCCCGACCACGCGAAGGAAGAACTGGCCCGGGAGCTGCGCCCGGCTTACGGCACGCACCCCCGGATGCGCTGGAACCGCATCGAGGACTGGCACATCACCCTGGCGTTCCTCGGCGAACTTCCGGTGGAAACGGTCCCGACGCTGCGCCCGCTCCTGTCCGGCCTCGCGGCGGCCCACCGGCCGCCGCGGCTGGCGCTGCGGG
>NZ_JBSFVR010000648.1:0-2243 GCF_053592415.1 Streptomyces sp. NPDC002690
GGCTGCCCGACATGGACGGGGTCGAGGTCATCAGGGGACTCCGGGGCTGGACCCGGGTCCCGATCCTGGTCCTCTCCGCCCGGCCCCCGTGTGAGTGGCTGCCGGTGGAGCCTGCCGGGCTCCCGTACCTCCGCCCGCTCTGATGGAGGGCGTGACCCTCGACCGGCCGATGTACCGCGCCAAGCGCCGCCTCCTCGGTGAGCCCCTCACCACCGAGTCCATCGGCCGGGAGAAGCTCGGCAACCGGACGGCGCTGGGCGTCCTCGCCTCCGACTGCATCAGTTCGTCCGCGTACGGCTCCGAGGAGATGCTCCGTGTGCTGGTGCCCGTCGTCGGAGTCGCCGCCTTCACTCTGCTGGTGCCGCTGACCGGTGCGATCCTGCTGGTGCTCTTCCTCCTGACGCTCTGTTACAGCGACGTGGTCACCCTCTACACCCGGGCCGGCGGCTCCTACGTGGTCGCCCGGGAGAACTTCGGACCGGACGTCGCGCAGGTCGCCGCCGTGGCACTGCTGGTCGACTACATCGTCACCGTCGCCGTCCAGGTCTCGGCCGGAACCAACGCGCTGATCTCGCTCGCCCACCTCGCCGGCGACGACTGGACGGGCCTGGACCACCTCCAACTTCCCGTCTCCGTGGGGGTGATCGTCCTGCTCGCGTACGGAAACCTGCGCGGAATCCGTGAGGCGGGCCGGATGTTCGCCCTGCCCGCCTACCTCTTCATGACCGCCGTCGGCCTCGTCCTGGTCGTGGCGGCCGTGCGCGGCCTCACCGGCGGGCTGCCGCACGCCGACCTGAAGGCCGCCGGGGTCGTCCCGCTGGGCACTCCCGGCGACGGATGGCTCTACGGCGCCCCGCTCTTCATCGTGCTCCGGTCCTTCGCCAACGGCGGCTCGTCCCTCACCGGCCTGGAAGCGATCTCGAACGGTATCTCCGCCTTCCGCGAACCGCAGGGCCGCAACGCCAGACGCACCCTCATCACCATGAGCTGCGTCCTCGCCGTCCTCGTCCTCGGTGTCTCCACCCTGGCGCACTACACCCACGCCGTCCCGTACACCGACGGAACACCGACCGTCATCGCACAGGAGGCGCATCTCGCCTTCGGCGACGGCGCGCTGGGAACGGCCGGGCTGGTCTTCGTCCAGCTGGCGACCGCACTGGTCCTCTACACCGGAGCCAACACCCCGTTCACCGGCTTCCCCTTCCTGGCCAGTTTCGTGGCCCAGGACCGGTTCCTGCCGAGGGTGCTGACCCGGCGGGGACACCGGCTCGCCTTCTCCAACGGCATCATCGCCCTCGCCGTGATCTCCCTGGCGCTGCTGCTCGCCACCGGCGCCAGCGTGGACCGACTGGTGGCTCTGTACGCGATCGGTGTGTTCACCGCCTTCACCATGGCGGGAGCCGGTCTCACCGCGTACCACCTGCGGCGGCGCGAGCCACTGCGCCTGACGAAGATCACGGTCAACGCGCTCGCGGCTGTCATCTCCGCGGCGGTGGTGCTGATCTTCGCGATCACCAAGTTCACCGAGGGGGCCTGGCTGGTCGTGGTGATCTTCCCGCTCGGAGTGTGGGTACTGATGCGGATCAACCGCGAGTACCGGCGCGAGGCCGCCGTACTGCAACGCCTGCCCACCGGGACGGACCGGCCCCGGGTACGACGCCACCAGGTGTTCGTCCTCGTCGACTCACTGGATCTCGCCACGCTGAAGGCCCTGCGGTACGCCCACGAACTGCGGCCGGACGAGACCCGGGCGGTGCACTTCGCGATCGACGAGACCCGCGCACGGCACCTGTCCGAGGTCTGGGAATCGACCGCCGCGACCTCGGTGGCGCTGGAACTGGTGGCCTGCCCGGACCGCAGGCTGCGCCACGCGATGCGGGAACTCGCCGTCCGTACCACCGGGGACGGCGAGACCTCGCTGACGGTGCTCGTGCCCCGGCGGCTGTACGCCAACGCCCTGGGCAAGGTGCTCCACCGGGGCACCGGCGAGGCGATGGCGAAGGCGCTGGGCAACCTCCCGCACGTCGCGGTCACGATCCTGCCCTTCGACGTCTCGCGTGCCCTGCGGCAGCTGGAGTCCGGCCGCACGCCCCCGATGGACTGACCACACCACAGGGTGGAGCACCGGGCCGGTCCTTCCCGCCGGACGCGCAAAACGGGGCAGATGACGGAACGTCGGGTACATCACCATGTGACGAGCATCACGCCAGAGGGAGTCGGGCGCTCCGAACAGCTCACCGATA
>NZ_JBSFVR010000649.1:0-2231 GCF_053592415.1 Streptomyces sp. NPDC002690
CAGCGAGCCCGGGTCGAGGGTGCGGGGCAGCCCGGTCACCCGTATCCGGCCGTCGGGCGGCACGGTGCCCCGGGCCAGGCGGCGGCAGACCGCGCCCTGTGCGTACACCACGACCGAGTCGAGGGTCGATTCCCAGCTCTGCGCCGGTCCAGCCGTCATGTGTTCCGCACCCCCGCCGTGTTCATGCCGGACGCAGCTTACGCCGGGGCGATCCCGGTGTAAGCGGTTGGCCGGAACGGAGGTTGGCCGGAAAGGGCATCCGGGGCGCCGCGGTCCGTCGTCGTGCGGTGGTGGTGCGGTGGTGGTGCGAGTCGGGAAGCGGGAACGTCGGTGCCTGTGCGTTCGAGGGGACTTCGAAGAAACATGGACGGGCGAGGTGCCCACTGGTGGTGAATGCGACCCGCTCGCCTATTCGGCGGACGGCGGATGGCGACGAGATGAATTCCTGGTAATGGATGCAAAGAAAGCGGTTGGTAAGGTCGAATGAAGGATCGATGCCTCTGTGGCGGTCGGCCCGGGCGGGCGGGCCTCCGTCGCCGACGTGCAAACCACGACTGCGAGGAAGTGAAATGGTATGGAGTCGATCAATTGGCCCAGAATATTGCTCGGTTTCGTCCTGCCGGGGCTCCTCGCGATTTCCTGCTGGGGCTGCGATACCACGCGCGCAGAGGGGAGTGCGAATTCTGAAGGGCGGGCCGACTCCCGTATGTACGAGGGGTGCGAGGGCGGGCGCAGTCTGGAAAACGCCGAGAAGGTGTACGATCTCGCCATTCCTGACACGGTGGTCAACCTGCATTTCTGTGAGCAGGAGGACTGGTCGGGCTCCGCGGGCGAGATTCAGTTCGATGCATCTCGTGAGGAATGGGGAGGGTTCCTCGCTGATTCCGGCCGGCCGGGTCTCGAACTGATGAAAATCACCCCGTCCTCGGACGCCCGAAAGTGGCAGAAAATTCCGAAGGGAGTGAAGGTGGGGTACGGAAGTTACGACAACGTGGTCGACGGGTGTGAAAACAGCGTCTACATCTATGTCCAGGAGTTGCACACCGACGCGCTTCGGGTGTTTCTGAAACTCGTCTGCGCGTCCTGATCTACTCCGTGTTCCAGAGGTGAATCGGATGGGGGCGCCCGGTATTCGACCGGATGTGCAGCCCAGGGCTCGGATCGTGGCTCGTCTCGGTCCGCCCGAACCGCTTGGCGGTCACGGATCCGGGGGTTGAGGAACATCCATGCCAGATCGTGCGCTAAGGCCGGACCGGTCCCTGGAGGCCGTTGACCTGGGCTGATCGTGGGCTCCAACCTTCGCGGGTCGATGTTGTCGATCTTCGGAGGGCCGTTGTGGCGGTCTAAGCCCTGGCCCGTAAATGATCTCTGACTGGCGTGGACGTGGTCGGTGACCAGCCCGACCGGTCGCCTATCCGGCGAGGTTGAGGTTGTGCATCCGTGCGATGCCGAGCATGGCGTGGTGGACGCCGTCGCCTTTGAGGCGGCAGTCGCGGAGGATCTTCCAGGTCTTCATGCGGGCGAAGACATGCTCGACGCGGGCACGGACCCGCTCGTGGGACTTGTTGTGGGCCCGCTTCCAGCCGGGCAACTCCTCGCCCTTCCGACGTCGGTGAGGCATCACGAGCCCGGTGCCCGGATAGCCGCCGTCGGCGATTGTTGTGGTCTTGCCGACGGCGGCTTTCGCGCCGGACTCCTCCCATGCCTTGCAGTCGTTGCGGTTGCCGGGCAAGGGCTTGCCGATCACGACGACAAGTCGGGTATCGGCATCGATGACGACCTGGTGGTTGGTGGAGTACCGGTAGTTCTTGGACTGCTCGGCGATGGTGTGGTCGCGGGTGGGTACCAGGGTGCCGTTCACGATCAGCACGGTGTCTTTCGTGAACCGCTTGCGGGGCTGGAGGGCGAGCATCGGCCCGAGGTGATCGATGATCAGGTCCGCCGCCGACTTGGAAACTCCGAACAGCGGGGCCAGCTGGCGCATGGTCAGGTTTGTGCGCCGGTAAGCCGCGACCAGCAGAGCCCGGTCCTCCAGCGGCAGACCCCACGGCCGGCCCCTGCGGACCGCGTCCGCGCCCTCACGCCGCAGAACCGTCACCAACTCCCCGAACAGGCGGGGGCTCAGCCCGGTGAAGGGGGGCTATCCAGACACCTCAGGGTCTTAGCTCGTCAAGTCGCACGCTCCCAGCCGCTGTGTAGCCTGTCGATCTGTTCGAACGGGATGAGGAGGC
>NZ_JBSFVR010000650.1:0-2219 GCF_053592415.1 Streptomyces sp. NPDC002690
AAGCCAAGCGGGGACGGGGCAGGTAAAGGCCCGGTCCCCCCGGGGATCGCGCTCACGACCTCGGGGATCACCCCTCACGTCCGCCGGGCCGGTGCTCCCGTTGTCTTTTCCGGCCCGGTCTACTTGGCGACCGCGGCGGCGAGCTTGGAGAGAGGCTCGGCCAGTGCGTTGACGCTGTCGGAGAACTGCTTGCGTTCCGCCGTGCCGACCTTGTCGTACGGGACGAAAGCGGTGGCCCCCGGGGCGCTGCGGTACTTCTCCAACAGGGCGTCCAGGGCGGCGAACCGCTTGTCCAGCTCCGTCACCAGGGCCGCGTCGTTCTTCGCGGCGGTCGGCTTGAGCAGCTCGTACGCCTTCTGGGCGCCCTCGACGTTGGCCTTGAAGTCGTCGAGGTCGGTGTGGGAATAGCGGTCTTCCTCACCGGTCACCTTGCCGGTGGCGACCTCGTCCAGCAGCTCCTTGGCACCGTTGGCCATGGAGGTGGGGGTGATCTCGGCGAGACCGACGCGCTTCTGCCAGTCGGTGAGGTCGGCGTCGAGCTTGGTGGCGAGGGTCTTCTCCTCGGCCCCGATCCTCTTGTCGGCCCACAGCGCCTTCTCCAGGCGGTGCCAGCCGGTCCACTTCTGGCCGGGCTCCAGGCCGTCCTCGCGGGTGTCGGTCTCCGGGTCGATGTCGCCGAAGGACTCGGCTATCGGCTCGGTGCGCTCCCACCCGGTACGAGAGGGTGCGAACGCGGCCTTGGCCGCCGCGAGGTCACCGGCGCGGACCGCGTCGGTGAATACCTTGACCTTGGGCAGTGTCTCGTCGGCCTGCTGCTGGGTGTAGGCGCGGTAGGCGGCCACGGCGGCGTCGAGTTCGGGGCTGCGCTTCTGGGCGCCCTTGCCGGTGGCCTTGACCTGGGTGCGGATGCCGTCGCCCTTCATGCCGGGCTTGCAGGCGAACGCGTAATCGCCCGCCTTGACTTCGGCGGTGATGGTCGCCTTGGTGCCCGGCCCGATGTTCTCGCGCTCGGCGGCGATCCGGTCGTCCGGGAAGAGGACATAGAGCTCGGTGACCTTCGAGCCCTTGTTCTCGACCTCGATGGAGACCTTGCCCGCGGGGAACTCCTTCGCCGAGACCTCGCACGCGGTGTCCGAGGCGGTCACGCGCAGCGCGTCCGATCCGGCGTCCGCCTTCTGAGCGCATCCCGACGCGGTGGCGGTGACCATCGCGAGGCCTGCCGCTGCCAGAAGTGCCGTACGGGCGGAAGAGGACATCATGGCTCCAGGGAAAGGGGCGGCAGAGCCGCGAAGTTAGGCAAGGCTGCCCTTCTGACTACGGAACTGTAGACGATGGATGCCGATCCGTCTGCCCCGGCCTCGGGAATCGGTCCGGATCGCCCGCACGCGCGGTGTCGCACGGTTCGGACCGCGGGAGGGTGAGCTGGCCCGGCATCGGGTGATCTCCCGTCAGCGAGGAGCGCGCGCGCCCGGATCGAAAACGGGAAGCCGCCACGAGGCGCGGAGCCGTGTCCGTACGGCCGGTGCCGCCGCCCCGGCGGCGGCGAGCCAGGTCAGGGCGAAGAGCCAGCCGCCGATCACGTCGGCCGGCCAGTGCACGGTGAGCAGGGCCCGGCTCACTCCCACCGCGCCGGCCCAGAGGGTGAGCGCGCACCAGCAGAGCCGCGCGGCGCGTGGGGGAGCGGATCGGCCCACGGCCCAGGCCAGCAGTCCCGCGGCCAGCGCGGAGGTGGTGGCGTGACCGGACGGAAAGGCGTAACCGGAGGCGTGCGTGGCCCAGTCGGCGACGGGGGGACGCGGCCGGGCGAGGGTGAACATCACCCCGTAACGCGTTCCCTGTGCGAGCAGCAGGAAGGACGTGGCCCCCGCCGCCGCGAGCAGCCTGCCGCCGGTGCCCCGGCCCACGGCGAGCCCTGACGCGGCGGCACACAGGTAGGGGGTGGGACCCGTGCCCGTCGCCGTGACGGCGCGGGCGAGGGCCGTGACGGGGGGTGGCCGGTGCGCTATTGCCCACCTTCGCGTCTCCTCCTCCAGTGGATACGGAGCGCCGTGGCGGGCGGCGATCACCGTGGCCAGCACCGCGAACGCCCCCGCGCCCAGCGCCGCGACCACGCGCCACCGGCCCGGCGACGAGAGAGCGCCGTTCATCCGGTGGCCGTCGGGGGCCGCAGCGCGGTGCTGCCGAGCCGGCGCACCAGAGGGGCTCCGTGTCGGGCCGCG
>NZ_JBSFVR010000651.1:0-2206 GCF_053592415.1 Streptomyces sp. NPDC002690
CGGCGTCGGAGCCGTCCTAATCCGGTTGTAACGACAGCCCTCAGGGACGTACGCCAGGGCTGTTCGAGCAGTAGAAGTTGGTCGCGATGGCGGTCACGTGAGTGTCGGGCTGACGTCTTGAGTCGTCCGGGGACTTGATCCCTATATCCAGAGCGGTGGTGCCCGACGCTCTCGTGACCACCATCATCGTCAACACCGTTCTCTTGATCACTCGTTGGTGTCTGTGGTGCGAGCCCGCCGCATGGTGACCCCTCGTGATGCCCGAGCCGCTTCAGCTCCAACGCAGACCGGGGCCCGTGCGGTGAGCTGGTGCCACGAACAGCTGCTGAGGTGGCGGACCGGCCCCGTGTCGAGTCCTTGGATTAGGTCGCTGCGTGGTTCCGCATGAGCTCGTGACCAGTACAGACACCCGAAACGCGGGGAAGGGAAAGATCTTGATCTATTGCGGCATCGACTGGGCGGAACGTACGCACGACGTCGCCCTGGTTGACGACAGCGGCCAGTTACTGGCCAAGCGGCACATCACCGATGACGCCACTGGCTACAGGGTCCTGCTGGATCTACTTGCTGATCACGGCGACACGGAGGAATCCCCGATCCCGGTTGCGCTCGAGACTTCCCGAGGCTTGCTGGTCGCGGTGCTGCGGACCGGCAAGCGGCAGGTCTTCGCGATCAATCCGATGGCCGCTGCCCGATACCGCGACCGTCATTCGGTCTCGCGCAAGAAGTCCGACCCGGGCGATGCCCTGGTCCTGGCCAACGTGCTGCGGACCGACATGCACGCCCACAGGCCTCTTCCCCAGGACAGCGACCTGGCCCGCGCCGTCGCCGTCCTCGCCCGTGCTCAGCAGGACGCAACGTGGAACCGCCAGCAGATCGCCAACCAGCTGCGATCCCTGTTGCGCGAGTACTACCCGGCCGCTCTCACAGCCGTCGAATCCTGGAAGAACGGGCTCTGCCGGCCCGAGGCACACGAACTGTTGAAGGCAGCCCCGACACCGGCCAAGGCGGCTCGGCTTACCCGCACACAATTGCAGGCCGCACTCAAGAGGGCCGGTCGCCAGCGCGGCATCGCAGCCGACGCCGAGCGGCTTCGCGAGGTCTTCCGAGCCGGCTGGGCCCAACAGCCGGAGCTGGTCGAGGACGCGCTTGGCAAGCAGATGCTTGCTCTCCTGATTCAGCTGGAGGCCGCCTGCACCGCCGCCGGCAACCTCGCCGAGGCGGTTGAAGAGACATTTCCTCAGCACCCGGACGCTGAAATCATCCTCAGCTTCCCTGGCCTCGGCACCCAGCTCGGCGCCCGCGTGCTCGCCGAGATCGGCGACGACCGACAACGATTCGCCGACGCGCGCGGCTTGAAGGCATACGCCGGCGCCTCACCCATCACACGAGCCTCCGGCAAGAAGTCCAGCATCACCCGACGCTGGGTGAAGAACAATCGCCTCAACCACGCTGGCTACCTCTGGTCCTTCTCCGCGATCACCGCCTCACCCGGCGCCAAAGCCCACTACCGGCGACGACGCGACAACCACGCAGACTGGCACGCCGCCGCCCAGCGCAACCTCTTCAACCGCATGATCGGCCAGCTCTACCACTGCCTCCAGCAGTGCCATCCATATGACGAGGCACTGGCCTTCCCAGCATCGACCGCCCAGGTCGGTACAGCGGCCGCATAGCCCAGTGCGCCTACTGGCCTGGAGACGTCACCCAGGGAGCGAAGCGCTGATCGGGGCCTGCATCCTGGCGCCAGTAGCGCAGGACCGTTTCCTGGACGATGTCGAGGCGCTCTGCGGCGATGAGGCACGAGACCGGCTCCTGCCCGCCGGCGTCGGCCTCGAAGGCGACCACGATGGGCGGTATCTCGCCGAGCTGACGAGTGACTTTCAGGAGCTCGTCGGGCGACGGAGACCGGAAGGCCGGATCACGAAAGCCGGACGGACAACTCACGAAGATCGGATCGCTGAAGATCAGTTCCAGGCCGTGGTGGTACGTCAGGTCGTGGTCGGCGGCGAGCCTGAGCTGTCCGCTGTCCCAGGCGACGACGTCCCAGTCCCACCAGGACCCTTCGGGGAGCTGGATCGCAGTATGCGCTCCTTCGGCGTCCACCGGCGGCCTCCTCATCCCGTTCGAACAGATCGACAGGCTACACAGCGGCTGGGAGCGTGCGACTTGACGAGCTAAGACCCTGAGGTGTCTGGATAGCCCC
>NZ_JBSFVR010000652.1:0-2196 GCF_053592415.1 Streptomyces sp. NPDC002690
CGAGGAGGGAACCCCGCCTCCACCACCCGCACCACGACGCTCCCGCACCCGACCAACCAGCCCCCACCCCCTCCGAGGAGGACCCGCCGGAGGCAACAAAGAACTACAGGTCACGGGCGAAGAGTCTATGTATTCTGGCCTGAGATCCAGGAATTGCGGCTCCGCCGCATCCAAGTCCAGGGTTCCTGCACGTGGTGCTGCGCCACGGTGACGTAGTCAAGAAGGCAGCGGTCGATCTGATCCATGCCGACGGAACTATCCGTGAGGGAATCTTCCACGGCCCGCATGAAGAACTGTGCGTGTGCCGTGACGGCGTTTGTGCCCTCCAGCCATAGGACCTGATACGCCCGCTTGGCCTCTGCAAAAAGTGCTTCGTCCAGCGCGCCTCGATCACGCTTGCGGTCTTCGGCAAGAGCATGGGCTGCTTGTAGGAAGGTGACGTATGCGTCGCGCTTGATGCTGAGCTGCTGCCCTCGCACTTGCGACTCCAAGGTCTGATGCACAGTCGCCACGATGGCTTCGGCCTGCTTCTCGCCAGCGTGCCGTGCAGCCGCGGCCTGCTCCTCGCCAGCCATTCGCGCGGCAGATGCTTGCCGCAGACCTGCACTACGCGTGAACCAGCCTGTCACTGCGCTGCCGGCGATCGCAGATCCAGCCGCGATCAGCGCCACCCCCCACTCGCTCATGACTACACTCTCTCAACTCCGGCCGTGAACCCTGCCGCGGGGGTCTGCGGTGTCCGAGGGATCGAGCAGCATTCGGCCGGTCCGGCCACCGCCACCGCGCCCGCCGTGACCACAAAGCGGGCTGCACGACGGTATGGCCGTGCCAAGGCAGGATGAGCCGGACGGACGGGCTCGTGACGGAGTTCACCGCGGTCTCGGCGTATGCGCGCCGGGGCAGTGGCCGCCCTCGTCCTCCCATCGGTCGGCGGCGTCGCGCTCGTCGCGGGCCAGCTGTTCGTTGAGCGTGACCGGCTTTCGGTACAGGTTCCGGGCGCTGGAGTCGAGCGGCGGGAGCGCGCGGGCTGCGGCCTTCTGGTCGTCACGGCGCTTGTGGCGCCGCCGGACCCGGGCGAACCGCGACTCGTAGGCGTCGCGGTCGTTGTCGTGGAGTCCGGCGGGGTGGAGCCGCGCCAGCTCAAGGGCGACCTGCCCCATCGGGCTGGGGGTCAGTACGCGGGTGCCGTCGTCCTGGCGGACGGCGACGAGGAACCGTGCGGCAAACAGGGCCTCGGTCCGGTCGCGGCTGACCCGCCGGCCACCGGACCACACACCGCGCTGGGCTGCTTGCCGGGCCGTTCCGTCTCGCCAGTACAGGCGCCCGGACTCGGCGGCCTCCAGCACACGGACGTGCCCCGCCGTCCAACCGAGTTCGGCAACGTGGCCTTCGGCGAGATACCGGTTCATCGTCGCCCGGTCCCGGTTGTCCGCGTCCATGCCGGTGGCCGCGCACTCCTCGGCCTCCCGCTCGGCCTCTTCCCGACGCCGTTCGGTCTCCCGCTCGGCGTACTCGGCCGCCGTCAGCTTCCGCTCCAGCTCGGCCCGCAGATCCTCGGCCGCCGTCTCGGCTCCAGCGGCGGCTTGAGCGAGCACGGCGTGGTGGACGGCTTCGCGGGCGCAGTACGCGAGAGCGCCAGCAGGCATCTCGGGGTCATCGGCGTACTTCTCGGCACGGTCGGCATGCCGGGCGGCTTCGACGGCTTCATGGTGGGCCGCGTGCATGGCAGCTTCCAGCCTCGTGGTCCCGGAGCGGCTGCGGCGAACGGCGACCATGGCATCGTCTGCGGCAATAACGGCCAACAAGGCGGCTTCCGCAGCGACTTGCAAGCAGGTCTGCGGCGAGGGGTCTCCGAACGGGGAGGCGGCGTGCGTGAGCGTGGGCATGGGTGGTCCTCGTGGATTCGGTGGTGCGGTCGGGGGCGGCCGGCGCCCCGAACGTCGGGGTGCCGCCGTGGTCGCGCAGAGCGCGACGGAGACCGTCGTGCCCGAAGGGCACGTCCGTTGGCCCGGCGTCCGGACGGGGCGGGAGGGCCGCCCGCGGCCCGGACGTTCCGGCCGGCTGCGAGCCGGGCCAGGATGAGCCGTCCCGGAGGGACGCCCGTCGCGCAGGAGCCGGTACTCGGCGCCGGCCGCCGACGCGGGCGGGCCCGAACGGCGTTGGGCGGAGCGTGGGGTGGGGGGCGGCGGGGCGCCC
>NZ_JBSFVR010000653.1:0-2191 GCF_053592415.1 Streptomyces sp. NPDC002690
AGCCGAACCGGGGCGCCGGGCGGTGCCTGCCGCGCCACAGCACGACGGCACCCCCCAGGAAAAGGACGCCCGCGACCCCCGCGGCGGGGGCGGTCCAGGCGGCCGGTCCGCCGTCGCCCGACTCGGGGTCGGGACCGGCGCCGAAGTACTTCTTGCCGTAGCCGGCGGCGGCGGCCTTGTTGTCCGCCAGGGCCGCGCCCTTGCCCGCCGCGATCGCCGCCGCCGGATCGACGATGCCGTAGCCGTGCGTGTCGTCCCTGCCGCCGGACGGTGCGTCGCGGGCCGTCCGGGCGAGGAGCGTCTTGATCTGCGCCGGGGTGAGGTCCGGGTGGGCGGCCCGGACCAGGGCCACGGCTCCGGACACGAAGGCCGCGGCGGCCGAGGTGCCCCACTCGATGTAGTAGTGCCGGTCCGGGTTGGCGACGACGATGTCGACGCCCGGCGCGCTGACGGTGGCGTACCAGTGCCGGGTGGAGAAGGAGGCGTGGGTGCCGTACTTGTCGACGGCGGCGACGGCGATGACCCCGGGGTAGGCGGCGGGGTAGGAGGTGCTGTCCCCCTTCTCCCCGCTGTTGCCTGCCGAGGCGACGACGGAGACCCCCTTGGCGAGGGCGTACTGGATGGCGTTGTCCTCGGAGGCGTCCGCGTGGGCGGACTTGCTGTCGTCGCCCAGCGACAGGTTGATGACGTCGGCGCCGTGGTCGGCGGCCCAGCGGATGCCGTCGGCCAGGGCGGTGCCGCGGGAGCTGCGCGCCTTCGCCCGGGAGGTGTCGGCGGATTCGAGGATCACCCGGATCGGCAGGATCTTCGCCCCGGGCGCGACGCCGAGGACGCCGTCGCTCTGGCCGGGGCCGTTGCCGTGCCCGGCGATGATGCCGGCCATGGCGGTGCCGTGCAGGGCCCAGGCCTTGTCGCCGGGGCCCGCCCCGAAGCCGATGAGGTCCTTGCCGGGGAGCACCCCGCCGGCCAGGTCGGGGTGGGTGTCGTCGACACCGGTGTCGAGCACCGCGACGGTGACGCCCTCGCCCTTGGTGGTCCGCCAGGCCTGGTCGGTGTGGAGGGCGGCGAGGGCCCACTGCTGGTCGCGGATGGCGTCGGCCCGGGCGGGGGTGGCGGGCAGCAGCGCGAGCAGCCCGGCCGCGCACACGGCGGTGACGGCCCGGGCGGCCCCGGAACGGGCGGCGGGGACACGGGCGGTGCGGACACGGGTGCTCATCGCGGCTTCTCCTCCGTCAGGTCGGCGAGCGTCGCGCGCAGAGCGCGTTCCACCCCGTCGGCCACGCCCTCGGCGTCGTTGCCCAGGCCCGCCTCGGCGACGGCGGTGGTGGCGCCCCGGGCCATGGCCGCGGCGGCGGGCTGCGGGTCGTGGACGGCCCGTCCGTCCGCGAACCCGGAGACCGCGTACACGAGTACGGGCACCTCGGTGAGGACGTGCGTCGTCCAGCTGGCACGCTGCCCGGCCCCGAACCCCTCGGCCACGGTGCCCGGAACGGGGTACGTACGGGGCATCAGGTCCTTGCGAGCGCCGAGCTTCTGGTCGGTGAACCGGGTGCCGAGCGCCCGCATCGCTTCGGCGTCCGCCTCGGTGAAGACCATGCCGACGGTGATGACGCCGGACCGGGTCGCGTCGGTGTAGGTGGCGCGGACCACGCGTACGCAGCCCACCGGGCCGAGGGCGCGTACCAGCAGCGGATCGAGCGCCTCGACGCAGTCGCCGTCGGCGGCCACCCCGAGCCGGGTCCAGACCCGGTCGGCGCCGCCCGGTCCGGTCCCCTTGCCCGGGAGGGTCCGGGGGAAGAGCGTGTCGACGGGGAGGCTGTGCCAGGCGCTGCGGGCGGTGGACCAGGAGGTGTCCCCGCCGGACGAGGCCGAGGCGTCGTCGGTGAGCCAGGACCCGGCCGCCGCGCCGCCGATCAGCCCCAGCCCGAGCACGACGCAGGCTGCCGCGGCGGCGGTCCTGGCACGTTGCCGGGGCTCCGGTTTGATCGGCCGCAGCCGGGTCGTCGTCTCCATCGGCGTCTCGGGGAAGCCGTAGCGCGGCGGTACGGGGTACGCGCCGGGTGGCCGTACCCCGTACGGGGCCGGGGGCCGGCCGTGCGGGGCGAAGGCGGTCGGATACGGCGGCGGGGCGAAGGCGGTCGGATACGGCGGCGGGGCGAAGGCGGTCGTGGGCGGGCGGTGAATCCGGTTC
>NZ_JBSFVR010000654.1:0-2183 GCF_053592415.1 Streptomyces sp. NPDC002690
CCACCGTGTGCACGGTGGCCGGGCGCCCCTCGTCGTGGCGACCGAGGTGCCGTAGGGCTCAGCCGCCGATGCTGCTGCTGCCCTTCCGGGACTCGGCCTCGGCCTCGGACGCGGACTCCGGCCCAGAACCGACCGCGGCGGCCTCGGCCGCCGCCTGCTTCCGGTTCGCGATCAGACTGGTGATGGTGGTGATCACCAGCACGCCGCAGATGACGGAGAGCGAGAGCGGGATCGAGATCTCGGGGACGTGCAGACCCGACTCGTGCAGCGCGTGCAGCACCAGCTTGACGCCGATGAAGCCGAGGATCACCGAGAGTCCGTAGCTGAGGTGGACCAGCTTCTTCAGCAGCCCGCCGATGAGGAAGTACAGCTGGCGCAGACCCATCAGCGCGAAGGCGTTGGCCGTGAAGACGATGTACGGGTCCTGGGTCAGGCCGAAGATCGCCGGGATGGAGTCGAGGGCGAACAGCACGTCGGTGGTGCCGATCGCGAGCATGACGACCATCAGCGGGGTCATGACGCGCTTGCCGTTGTTGCGGATGAAGAGCTTGGTGCCGTGGTAACGGTCGGCGACACCGAAACGGTGCTCGATGGACTTGAGCAGCCGGTTCTCCTCGAATTCCTCCTCGTCCTCGTCGGCCCGCGCCTCCTGGATCAGCTTCCACGCCGTGTAGATCAGGAACGCGCCGAAGATGTAGAAGATCCACGAGAAGTTGGCGATGACGGCCGCGCCGGCCGCGATGAAGATGGCCCGGAGCACCAGGGCGATCAGCACGCCGACCAGCAGCACCCGCTGCTGGAGCTGGGAGGGCACCGAGAACTTCGCCATGATCAGGACGAAGACGAAGAGGTTGTCGACGCTCAGCGATTTCTCGGTGATGAAGCCGGCGAAGAATTCGCCGGATGCCTGGCTGTTGCCGAAGACCAACAGGCCCAGGCCGAAGAGTGCCGCCAGCGCGATCCAGACGATCGTCCAGATTCCGGCTTCCTTGGTCGACACGTCATGGGGCTTGCGCCCGATGAAGAAGTCGACGGCGATGAGGGCTGCCAGACCGAGAATGGTCAGCACCCAGAGGGTCCATGAAACGTCCACTGCGCCTCCGGCAGTTCGCTACGGCTACTGATCAGCGTCGTCGCTGCCGGAGGTCTCTTCCACCCGGGCGTACGGGATGTACGCCGGGCCGGCGCCCCGGGACCGGTCACAGTCCGTACTGACGGGAACGCCACGTGTGGGAATACTCCCCTCCGTCCAAGAAACGGTACAGGCTTACCCAAGAAAAGGTAAAGAGGATGGCAAAGGAGAATCAAAAGACCCTGGTTCCGACGGTCTTAGTGCGTTAGCGCCGCACCTTCCCGTCGCCCGCGTGGCGGTCGGCGGGTGGCGGTCGGCGGTTCCCGGAGAGTGGCGGACCTGAGTGGCGGACCGCCGGAGAGTGTCAGAGCCCCCGGGCCCGTCGCGCCTCGGCCACGCCGGCGAGTACCTGTTCCAGGACCCGGCTGCCCTGCGGCACCCGCGGGGGTTCGTACGTCCACACGTGCCGGACCCAGGGGTCGGCGAGGTGGTCGCCCGCGAGCGGGGTGAGCCGCAGCAGCCCCCGCCAGAACGGTGCGAGGACCGGCCCGTACGCGGACGCGTCCTCCTGGTCCGCGACCAGCAGCAGATGCACGCCGACCGAGGGGCCCTCGTCGGCGAGGTAGCGCAGCCGGGTGACCGCGCGGTCGTCGAAGCCGTGCGGGAAGTCGTTGACGACGAGCAGGTGACCGGCCGGGTCGAGATCCGGCGGCAGCGCGTCGGCGGCACCGGCCCGGACCGCCATCTGGACCAGGTCGACGCGTCGGGTGAGCCGGTCGAGGGCGGCCTCCACCCCGGCGGCCCCCGCTGCCGGCGGCCCGGCGAGCACTCCGGCCCGGATCAGCGGCGCGAAGACGGCGGCGCCGGCCCCCGCCGGGTCGATGACCTGGATGGACATCTCTCCCGCCGGGTACGCGGCGAGCAGCCGTACGGCGTGGGCGACGGCGGTCTCCAGTGCGAGGCGCTTCAGATCCGTACCGTCCAGCACCATGTCCGCCCCGGAGTCGCTCCGCCCCGAGTCGATCCACAGGCCACGTTCCAGCGGGAGCCGTACGAGGAGCGGAATGCGCAGATCCGGGCGCTCGGGCAGATGCACGTCGCCGAGCCGCAG
>NZ_JBSFVR010000655.1:0-2137 GCF_053592415.1 Streptomyces sp. NPDC002690
CCACGTCCTTGGCGGCGTGCCGGTGGCCCAGGGCCAGACCCGCGTCGAGCAGCGTCGCCATGCTGTCCCCGACGATGGAGTCCGGCCGGACCAGCCCGCGCCGCGCTCCCCGCCCTCTGCGGTCGACCCGCTGGTGGGCCCGGGGTAAACGTCTTCGCTCAGCGCACGACGTGGTGAGAATCCAGCACCACGTACGAGAACCGTGAGAATCCGACGACTCACTGGGACAGGACACTCTCGCCCCGCTGACAGCGCGAGACCGCGGTCGGGGTGGTGACAGATGCCGTGCTCAGGTGACGGCTATCGCGCTCCGGCACAAACGGCGGTCGCTCGTCAAGGAGATCGAAGCAATGCACACATTCGAACAAAAGGACGAACATCGCGCGTGCGCTGGCCCGGATCGCCTGTCCACCACGGACGGTCCCGGATTCCGTGTCGACCACCGGGTGAGCCAAACGGAGTTCCTGGGTCCAAGGCCCGTACTGCCACGTACGGTGGGTTCGTTGCCGAGTCGGTCCGTTGCGACAGGGCCGGCCACGGGCAGTTGGAACGGTGGGGAAGGAAAAGCAGGATGACGAAGGCGGCCGGCGGACTGGACGAGCGCGTGGTGGGACGTAAGTGGATGGTGCGTCTGGACGCGACCGGCTGCGGCAGTACGACGGTGCGCGTCACGTGCAGCCGGCCGTCCTGCTCCGAACAGCGCCTGCCGTCGACGGCGCAAGGGCGGGCGGCGGCGATCGCGCACCTGAAGGCTCACCTCAAGGCGGCGGCCGAGCCCCGGGCCCACGCGTACTGCGCCTGCAAGTCCGAGAACTGCGGAGCGCACATCCGCCCCGCCCCGGGCCGGTTCGAGCATCCGCAATCCTGGCGGTGCGGCGGCGCGGTGGTGCTGGCCGTGATCGCCGACCGGGAGGGTCGCTGGTGGCAAGCCATGGAGTGCTGCTCCCGCTGCGCCGCCGCCACACCCGGTACCAAGATCGTCGCCACTGCTCCGGCAGCCTCCGTTCCGGCGACCGCCGCCCCCTCGCCGGCGGGTGAACGTCCGCCACTCGCCGCCCAGTTCTCCGACGGTTCCTCCTCCGCCCCCATGCCCGCCCCCTCGTCCGGGTCCGGGCCCCGGCGGGTGCCGAAACCCCGTTCCACGCAGGTACGCCGCCGCCAGGGGTACGAGAAGATCGCGCAACGGATCGTCCCGCACGACCTGCGCCCCGTCGTTCTCCGCGACGAACTCGTCGAACTCGGGCATCTGTTCCGTGCCTACCAGAAGCGCACCGAGCCCGACTTGGCAATGCTGGCAGACCTTCACACGCGCAAGGCGCAGGCGTTCATGACCTGGTCCGACGTCACCGGGGACGTCACCCTCCGGCTGGAGGCCCAGCGGGCCGCGCATGCGGCCACCGCCGCCCGCGTCCAGCACCAGCAGCGCACCGGTGCCGGTCCGGACGGCGAGGGGCCGACGGTGGAGCGGTTCCTGATCGGACCGAAGCAGTGGACCAACGCGCGCTCCGTCCTCGATCACCTGGCCGATCACGCCCCGCTGCCCGGCGCGGAGGCAAGGCTTCTGACGGTGATGCTGACGCTGCGCACCGCGCACACCGGAACCGGCAACCTCGTCGGACAGGACATCAACGGCTTGAACCTGACGGACCCGGAGGGTCTGGTCACCGAGTTGGCGAAGAGCGGCTGGTTGTCCCTGCCCGGCACCGCGGGTGAGGTTCTCGAAGCCCGGCCGGAGAACCCCGTCCCCATCACCGTCCCGCCCCTGGTGCCGGGTGACGACGGTACGGGGCCTCTCACCTTCGGCCGGAAGATGCGCCCCAAACTCAGCGGATGGGCGCAGCGCGTGGTCTCGGACAAGAAGCTCCGCAAGTCGAAGGCACCCCCCGGGGCCCGGATGCTGGCCCTGGCTCTGGCCGCCCGGACCAGCTTCGACGGCCGTCTGGGCGCAGACGGACAGGGCGTCGATCTGGACGCTCTCACCGCCTGGTGCCCGGTGGAACCGGAAGAACTGCCGGCGTTGGTCGAGCGGCTGGTGACGACGAAGTGGCTGGCCGAATCCGACGTCACCGACACCCGTATCACCGGTCAGGTGTCGGAGCGCATCCTGCCGCTCACCTGCCCATGCCCCTAACTTGAT
>NZ_JBSFVR010000656.1:0-2111 GCF_053592415.1 Streptomyces sp. NPDC002690
GGGCTGTCGCGGAGTAGGTGTCACCACAGGCTCAACGGCCTGCCCGCCGCGATAGCTGCTCTGATTCGGGCCCGCACCTAGAGCTCGCCTTCGCCACGGGGCCGGCGGCAGCAGTGGTCGCCCCGGCCGCGGCCGCCGCCAGCGGCGTCAGTCGTGGTGCCGTCAACTCGCCGTTTCGCAGGGCTAGTTCCGGCTCACCGACGGGCAGAGCGGCCGGGTCGAGCTCGGTGTTCTGGTCGAGGTCGACCAGGACGATCCGGCCGGGGTTCTCCGCCTGCGCGGCGCGCACCAGACCCCAGACGGGAGCCTGGGCGAGGTCGACGGTGTCGCCGGGCCGCACCGCCACCGCGCGGGTGGTGCGGACGACGAGCTGCGCTTCGCTCTCGGCATCGAGCCAGACCTGGAGCCGCGCCAGCACCTCGGTGGCGACGGCCTTGGCCGCCTCGGGGGTGTCGCCCGGCGCGCTGTCCACGGTCAGCAGCTCGTACGCGGCGCCGGCAGCGGCGGTCTCGGCACGGCTGCCGACCGGGACCCAGTCCAGTCGCAGCAGCCCGGCGCTCGTGCCGGGCACCAGCTGTTCGGCACTCACCTCGCGGCTGACCAGCGACCGAACGTCCAGCACCGGACGGCCGTCCAGGTCGGCGACCGCGATCTCGGTCTCCTGCTCACCGCGTATCCGGCGGAGCCGGACCCGCACCGCGCCGGCACCGGCCCGGTGCAGCTCGACCCCGTTCCAGGAGAACGGCAGCAGCGTCGTACCCG
Organism: Streptomyces sp. NPDC002690; assembly: GCF_053592415.1. Taxonomy (NCBI): domain Bacteria; kingdom Bacillati; phylum Actinomycetota; class Actinomycetes; order Kitasatosporales; family Streptomycetaceae; genus Streptomyces; species Streptomyces sp. NPDC002690. The sequence goes on from NZ_JBSFVR010000656.1 coordinate 763, forward strand.
CGCCGCCGTCGGCGACCAGGTCGGCGTGCATGGCGGCGTCCAGCAGAGCGGGGTGCAGCAGGTACGCGGCGGCGCTGTCGGCCTCGGGCAGTTCGACCTCGGCGAACACGTCGTCGCCGGCGCGCCACGCGCGGTGCAGGCCCTGGAACGCGGGCCCGTAGTCGTAGCCGCGCTCGGCCAGCCGGTCGTACGCGTCGGCGACGGGCAGTTCTTCGGCCCCGGCCGGCGGCCACACCGCCAGGTCGGCGGCCTGCTCGACGACATCCGCCGGGGGCGCGAGCACGCCGGTGGCGTGGCGGATCCACTCGCCGCCGTCGGTGCGGGTGTGGATGTGGATCGCGCGGGTGCCGTCCTCGGCCGCCGCGGCGACGGCGACCCGCAGTGCGGCGGCGTCCGGCAGCAGCAGCGGACGCTCCAGCGTCAGTTCCTCGATCCGGCCGCAGCCGAGGTGCGCGCCGGCCCGCAGCGCGATCTCGACGAAGCCGGTACCGGGCAGCAGCACCGTACCGAGTACGCCGTGGTCGGCCAGCCAGGGCTGGGTGGTGTGCGCCAGGCGGCCGGTGAAGACCACGGTCTCCGAGTCCGGGCCTGCGACGGCTGCGGCCAGCAGCGGGTGCGCCAGCGCCTCCTGGCCTGCGGCGAGTCCGGCCGGACCGCCACCGGGAGCGCCGACGCCGTCGAGTCCGTCGAGCCAGTAGCGGCGGCGCTGGAAGGCGTACGTGGGCAGGTCGACGAACCGGCCGGTGGAGCCCGCGAAGAACGCGGCCCAGTCGACCGGGCCGCCGCGGGCGTGGACCCGGCCGAGTCCGGCGAGGACGGTCTCCTCCTCGTCACGGTCCCTGCGCATGGTGGCCGCAAACGCGAGGTCCGCCTCGCCGGCGCTGTCCCGGCCGGCGGCTGTCAGCACCGCGTCCGGACCGAGCTCCAGCGCGGTGACGACGCCGCGCGCCGCCAGGGTCCGGACGCCGTCCGCGAACCGCACCGGTTCACGGACCTGCCGCACCCAGTAGCCGGGGTCGCACCACAGTTCCGTGTCGACCGGTTCGCCGGTGACCGAGGAGACGGCACCCAGCGTGGGCGCCGAGTAGGTCAGTCCGGCGGCGACGGCCGCGAACTCCTCCAGCATCGGGTCCATCAGTGACGAGTGGAAGGCGTGGCTGACCCTCAGCTCGGTGGCGGTGACGCCCTCGGCGGCGAACTCCGCGCAGATCCGGCGCACGTCCTCGGCCGGTCCGGAGACGACCGTGGCGGCCACAACTCCGCGATCCCGCGCTCGTCGAGGTCCAGCAGGCGGGCCGCCACGGCGTACTCGTTGTTGAGGTCGGTGCCGAACATCGGCGGGTCGTCGC
>NZ_JBSFVR010000657.1:0-2109 GCF_053592415.1 Streptomyces sp. NPDC002690
AGTGACGTTTGTGTGGTGTTCTGTGGTGTGCTGTTGCGATGGCCGGAGCGGATCTGTCGGTTGTGGGCGGCGCCGGGGGCGACCGGGGGGGGCCGGGTCGCCGCCGGGCACGTCAGTTGCCCGCCTGGCGCAGCTTCTCGCTGGCCTCGTTCAGCGCGGACTGCCACTTGGCTTCGGTGGTGTCGCCGCTGATGATGCTGTTGGCGGTGTCGAAGAGCGTGGCCTTGATGTCGACGCCCTCGACCGGCGAGGTGCTCGCGAAGCCGCCGACGAGCGCGGAGACCGACGGGTCCTCGTAGAGCTTGTAGAACGAGGCGCTCTCACCGGTCAGGCTGTCGGCGATGCCCTGGATCGGCTGGATCGCGTTCGACTTGGCGAAGATCTTCGCCGCCTCGTCGGAGTACAGGTAGGCGACGAAGTCCTTCGCCGCGTCCTTGTGCTGGGCGGCGCTGGGGACCCAGACCGACTCGACCGAGGTCGTCAGGTAGCGCTTGGCGCCCGCCGTGACGGCCGGCAGCGGGGTCAGGCCCCAGGTGAAGCCGTCGGCACGCGGGGCGTCCGCCATCTCACCGGTGATCCAGGTGCCGTTCGGCATGAACAGCGCCTTGTTGTCCAGGATCGACTGCTGGTTCTTGGTGAAGTCCTGCTCGTTGGCGTAGCCGACGGTGGTGGGCGCGGCGTAGCTGAGCAGCTTGGTCGTGATGTCGAGCGCCTTCTTGGCGTTCGCCGACTTCCAGATGTCCTTCTTGTAGGTCATGACGTCGGTGTAGAACTGCTCCCCGCCGACGTCGGCGAGCAGCGCGAAGAAGTACGAGTCGAGGTAACCGGCGGTCGGGTAGGTGAAGAGGGGTATGCCCGCCTTCTTCGCCTTGTCGCCGAGCGCGAACATCTCGTCCCAGGTGGCCGGGGTCTTCCAGCCGTTCTTCTCGAACAGGCCCTGGTTGTAGAACAGCCCGGTCGGCGCGTAGTACATCGGCATCAGGTACGTCTTGTCCGTGCCGTACGGGTTGGTGTTCAGGTTGCCGACGATGCCCTCGGTGAGCTTGTCGCCGACCGTCTTGTCCTCGCCGGGAACCTTCGTCTTGAGGACCGGGGTGAGGTCCTCGACGGCCTTGTCCTTGACCAGGGTCTCGGTGAGGGCGGCCTTGCGGCCCTGCCCGAGCACCACGACGTCCGGGTACTTGCCGGCCTTCATGTTCGGGGTGATCTCGTCCTCGATGCTCTTCGAGATCTGGAGCTGGACGTCCACGTCGGGGTGGGTCGCCTCGTAGGCCTTGATGACCTGGGCGTACATGTCCCGGCCGTAGCCGCCTTCGAGGGCGGCGACCTTGAGGGTCGTCTTGCCGGAGTCCGCGCTGTCCCCGCCTCCCGAACATCCGGTGGCGAGCAGCCCGAGCACCGTCACAGCGGTGCCCGCGAAGGCGAGCGACTTCCTCATTTGGGGGGTCCTTCCCGTGGACAACTGCCCACCTGACTGCGAGTGGCAGAGCGGGCGCGGTGGGCCCCCATCGAGGGTCCGGTCACCGCGCGCCGCGCCACCGCAGTGCCGGATTTGGATCTTCGTTGATCCGGCGTTGTTACGGTGGCACCGATAACATGGTGCGTACGATGGCATCGATCACATGACGGCGCAAGGGGTCAGATGAGGTCGATTCGCCGAACGGGGCGCACCGGGACCGATCCGCACGTCGTGGCGGACCGGCGCGCGGCCCGGGGCGGGGCACTCACGGAGCGCGATCGGACGCCAGCATTCCACGCACACAAGGGAGTTCCGGCGTCACGGCCGGAACACGCGCAGGCGCTCACGCACTCCGCGGACCACCACGGGGTGGTCCATAACGTTTTCGCAAGGACCCTGTCGAATCCCGCGCGGAGCCGGCACCGAACCGCCGCGAACCGCGCGCGAGCGGGACGAAAGGGCGCACCCGGGACGGGAGTCGGACGGGGCGAACCCTGGCGATCGTCACGAGTCGGCCAACTCGGGGCCGACTCGGGCGTCACATGACGAACAGGGTCGGATCGACCGCACGGGCGCATGGCCGCAGGGGCGCACGGGCGTATGGCCGCACGGGCGCATGGCCGCACGGGCGCACGGCCGCACGGGCGACC
>NZ_JBSFVR010000658.1:0-2097 GCF_053592415.1 Streptomyces sp. NPDC002690
TCTACGGCGTGATGCGTCCGGGGCCCGTCGTGCGGATCAGTCGTGCCGATCAGAGGGAGGCTCAGGCCTCCGTCTTCTCCTCGGCGGCGGCCTCGTCGGAGTCGGCGGCGGCCGTCTCCTCCTCGACCTCTTCCTCGTCTTCCAGGTCCACGATCTCACCGTTGGTGTCGGTGACCTTCGCGGCCTCGACGACCAGCGCGAGCGCCTTGCCGCGGGCGACCTCGCCGACGAGCATCGGCACCTGGCCACCCTCGACGACGGCCTGGGCGAACTGGTCGGGGCTCATGCCGGAGGAAGCAGCACGCCGCATGAGGTGCTCGGTGAGCTCCTCCTGGTTGACGTTCAGCTTCTCCTTGTTGACGATCTCGTCCAGCAGGAACTGGGTCTTGATGCCCTTGACGGCCTGCTCCGAGGTCTCGGCCTCGAACTCCTCGACGGACTTGCCCTGGATCTCCAGGAACTTCTCCAGGTCGAGGCCCATCTGGCCGAGCTGGTGGTGCTCCAGGTTGTGCTTGCGGGTGTTGATCTCGTCCGCGAGCAGCTTCTCCGGGATCGGGACCTCGGCGAGCTTCAGCAGCTCTTCGAGGACGCGCTCCTGGGCCTGGGTGGCCTGGTCGTACTGCTTGGTGTTCTCCAGGCGCTTGCGGCTGTCGGCGCGCAGCTCCTCCAGCGTGTCGAACTCGCTCGCCATCTGGGCGAACTCGTCGTCCAGCTCGGGCAGTTCGCGGGCGGCGACGGCGGTGACCTTGACGGTGACCTCCGCTTCCTTGCCCTCGGCGGAGCCGCCCTTCAGCTCGGAGGTGAAGGTGGCCTCGCCACCGGCCTCCAGGCCCTTGACGGCCTCGTCGATGCCTTCGAGGAGCTCGCCGGAACCGATGGTGTACGAGACACCGTCGGCCACGCCGTCCTCCAGGACCTCGCCGTCGACCTTGGCCTGCAGGTCGATCGTCACGACGTCACCCTCGGCGGCGGCGCGCTCGACCGGGTTGGTGGAGGCGAAGCGCTCGCGGAGCTGCTCCACGGCCTTCTCGATGTCCTCGTCGCTGACCTCGAGGGCGTCCACGGTGACCTCGATGCCGGAGTAGTCCGGGATCTCGATCTCGGGGCGCACGTCCACCTCGGCGGTGAAGGAGAGCAGCTCGCCGTCCTTCAGCTCGGTGATGTCGACGTCGGGCTGGCCGAGGACATTCAGCTCACCCTCGTTGACCGCCTCGGTGTAGAACTTCGGGAGGGCGTCGTTGACGGCCTCCTCCAGAACCGCACCGCGGCCGAACCGCTGGTCGATGACGCGGGCCGGGATCTTGCCCTTACGGAAGCCCTTCACCGTGACCTGCTGGTTGATCTTCTTGTAGGCCGCGTCGAGGCTGTCCTTGAGCTCCTCGAAGGGCACCTCGATGCTGAGCCGAACCCGGGTCGGGTTCAGGGTCTCCACGGCGCTCTTCACGGTTCGGTCTCCTTGGTGGCTGACTTCGGGGGGTTCCGCGCGCCGCCTGTCGGCGGCTTCGCGGATCGGCCCGGCTCATCAGACACACGGGCACGCACTTTGCATAGTAACGGCAAGGGGGATGACTCCCCCAATGCGATCTTCCTGGTGGTCGGGGTGGCCGGATTCGAACCGACGACCTTCCGCTCCCAAAGCGGACGCGCTACCAAGCTGCGCCACACCCCGTCGGTGCGACACAGAGGGTACATGCAGAAAGGACGCCCTTCCGCCGCTTTCCGGCGGCCCTGCGACAGATGGCCCGCCCCGGCTACGGCAGCGGGCGGGGCGCGTCGGACGCATCGTCGGCCCCACAGCGGTGCGCCCCCGGAATACGGGTGTGCGGGCACCGGCTCCGACCCGCTACGATGCTCTTCGTACCCGGGGCCGGATCGTCGGCGCCGGTGCGCTTGTGCGGGCGTAGCTCAATGGTAGAGCCCTAGTCTTCCAAACTAGCTACGCGGGTTCGATTCCCGTCGCCCGCTCCATGACGAAGGCCCGGTGCCGCGTCCCGTGATCACACGGGCGGAGGGCTTCGAGCCGTCGTTCACGGTGGAGGGCGGTGAGATGGACGCGGTGCTCGGATTCGTACGAGCGGGGCTCGGCATGGCCGTGGT
>NZ_JBSFVR010000659.1:0-2097 GCF_053592415.1 Streptomyces sp. NPDC002690
GTCCGACCGGTCCGGCCGGACCGCGGCAGGAGCACGGACGCAGGCCTGCCGGCGGTGAACCGCACCGCCGGCAGAAGCCGGGCGAGCAGCGGAAAGCCCAACGGACGCCTCTCCCCCGAGCATGGTCCGCCGCCGCTCCTTCGTTCGGCCATCTGCCCCTCCTGCCCGGGCACGCGGCTGTGACTGGACCTGCTCGGTGCCGGGGCCCGGCCGCCAAGTTCCCTGAACTCGGTGGTCGAGGGGAGGGCCGAGGAATCGCGCTCGGTCGCGATGGCGGGTGAGGCGGCTTCCCGGGGGTACGCGTGCCGAGCGACGCAGGGTGGACCGGCGCGCCGTGAGGGAGAGTCAGCTGATGGAGTTCGACGAAGACGCTGCCCTGGACACCTCCGAGGTCCAGGACAACCGGGGCGGAGCTTTGAGCGGGATCCCCGGCGGCGGGAAGACCGTGGGCGGTGGGGTGGTCGGTCTGCTGGTGCTGATCGCGTCGGTGGTGTTGGGGGTGGACCCCGGCCTGCTCAGCTCGGACCCCGCCACCGAAGCCGGCGGATCCGGTGGTACCGGTGCCGCCGATCTGGCAGCGGACTGCCGGACGGGTGCCGACGCCAACACGAAGGACGACTGCCGGATCGTGGCCGTGGTCGACAGCCTCCAGGCATTCTGGAAGCAGACCGAGTCGGCGGCCGGGAAGTCCTACACGCAGGCCCCGACCTGGCTGTTCACCAACAGTGTGAGCACCGGCTGCGGCAACGCGACGTCCGAGGTGGGCCCCTTCTACTGCTCCGCCGACGACAAGGTCTACCTCGACCTGGGCTTCTTCGACGAACTCACCGGCAAGTTCGGCGCCAAGGGTGGCCCCTTCGCCGAGGCGTACGTCGTCGCGCACGAGTACGGGCACCACATACAGGACCTCAACGGCACCATCTCCCGCGGCAGCGGCCAGGGCCGGGACAGCGGCTCGGTGAAGCTGGAACTCCAGGCGGACTGCCTCGCCGGAGTCTGGGCCCATCACGCGACCACGACTCCCGACCCGAAGAGCGGCAAGCCCCTGATCACCGAACTCACGGAATCGGACATCAATCAAGGACTGGACGCGGCCGCCGCCGTGGGCGACGACCGTATCCAGGAGAAGTACCAGGGCAGCGTCACGCCGGACACCTGGACGCACGGCTCCGCGGCGCAACGTCAGAAGTGGTTCACCACCGGCTACCGGTCCGGGAAGGTCGACACCTGCAACACGTTCGCCTGAAAGATCGCGCAGACCGGCGGCCGATGGCCCGCTGGTGCGCGGGACAGGCAGAGAATGACGACCATGGACCTGCCGAGCTCCACAGCGACCGGCGATCAGGACCCGCACTGCCATGCTGCCGCGGCGACCACAGCCGGCCCGACCCCGGATGCCACGCAGAGGGTCTTCGTCCACCGTCGCCCGGACCTGCGGTGGAGTCCCGATCAGACCCGCCGGGCTCTGCGGTTGCGGTCTCCGGACCAACTGGAGATGCTCGTGGCCCACGAGACGATCTGCCAGGCTCTACCTGCAGGGCCGGAGCGAATTGCACCGTGCGCTCTCCGGGCCACCCCGCCGCATGAGGCTGGTACACCCACCGAAGGCCGCATCGTGGCACGGTCTCACGGCCGGACCGCCCCCCAAGAGCTCACCGGTCCTCGGGCCGGATCGGGGCCAACGGCGAGGGCGTCGCGCAATCGAGGCCAGGGCTCGTGCGACGCCGCATCTTCGAGGCGGAGCCCGAATCGGCCACGTGCATGATGAGCATCGTCGGGATCGAGCTCTCCGACCGGCGGACGGGCTGGAGCGTCGATGCGGTCCCGCCCGCGATGGGCGCCGGTCGCGGCTGACGCCGCGAGCGCCGTCCCGGTGCGGCTCCTCGCCGGGTGCGGTGCCTCGCTACGAGCGAGGGCCGCACCCGGGCGGAGTGCAGGCGGAGTTGCCCCGGCCGGGCTTCCGCGCCGCATCCGTCCTCGCCGCTTCCTTCTCCGCCTTCTTGGCCTCGCCCTGCGGTCCGGATGGTTGCCAGTTCTCGGGGGTCCAGCCCGCCACCGGCATCAGCATCTCCGCGAATTGCCGACGGGCGACCGTGT
>NZ_JBSFVR010000660.1:0-2085 GCF_053592415.1 Streptomyces sp. NPDC002690
ACCGGCAGCGGCCGGTGTGGGCCAGGCACCGGGCCGCTGAGCGGCGGGCGGCACCTCGGCCGGAGGCTGCTGCCCGTACTCGGCGGACGGCGCGGGTGCCTGCGCCACCGGAGCTTCGTACGGTGCGGCGGCGGGCGCGGGCGGGTTGTACGGGGCCGCGGGTGCGGGCGGCATGGGCGGATGTGCCTCCAGCCCGGGCACGTACCCCACTCCGGGCGGGGCGGCCTGCACCGGTGCGGCCATGCCCGGGCCCGTCCCTGCCCCTGCTGCCCCTGCCGCGAAGGCGCCGCCGCGCTCCAGGCGGTCCAGCCGCGCCTGGAACGACCGCTCGTCGTCGAAGGCGGCGGGCAACAGCACCCGGGCGCAGATCAGCTCCACCTGGAGGCGCGGCGAGGTCGCGCCGCGCATCTCCGTCAGCCCCTGGTTGACGAGGTCGGCGGCGCGGCTCAGCTCGGCGGCGCCGAAGACGGACGCCTGGTCCGACATCCGCTCCACCACGTCGGCGGGGGCGTCGATGAGCCCCTTCTCCCCGGCGTCCGGCACGGCCGCCAGGATCACCAGGTCACGCAGCCGCTCCAGCAGGTCGGCGACGAACCGGCGCGGGTCGTTGCCGCCCTCGATCACCCGGTCCACGACCTCGAAGGCCGCGGCACCGTCGCCGGCCGCGAAGGCGTCCACCATCGAGTCGAGCAGCGACCCGTCCGTGTAGCCGAGCAGCGAGGTCGCCATGGCGTACGTCACGCCGTCGTCGCCCGCACCGGCCAGCAACTGGTCCATGACGGACATCGAGTCACGGACGGACCCGGCCCCGGCGCGTACGACGAGCGGCAGCACACCGTCCTCGACCGCGCTGTTCTCCTTGCCGCAGACCTCCGCGAGGTACGACCGCAGGGTCCCGGGCGGGACGAGCCGGAAGGGGTAGTGGTGCGTACGCGACCGGATCGTGCCGATGACCTTCTCGGGCTCGGTCGTCGCGAAAATGAACTTGAGGTGCTCCGGCGGCTCCTCGACCACCTTCAGCAGGGCGTTGAACCCTGCCGGGGTGACCATGTGCGCCTCGTCGATGATGTAGATCTTGTAGCGGCTGGAAGCCGGCCCGAAGAACGCCTTCTCGCGCAGGTCACGGGCGTCGTCCACGCCACCGTGCGAAGCCGCGTCGATCTCGATGACGTCGATCGAACCCGGGCCGTTGCGCGCCAGGTCCTGGCAGGACTGACACGTCCCGCACGGCGTCGGCGTCGGCCCCTGCTCACAGTTCAGGCAGCGGGCGAGAATGCGCGCGCTGGTCGTCTTTCCACAACCACGCGGCCCGCTGAACAGGTACGCGTGATTGACCCGGTTGTTACGCAGGGCCTGCTGGAGCGGGTCAGTGACATGCTCCTGACCGATGACCTCGGCGAACGACTCGGGGCGGTAGCGGCGGTACAGCGCAAGGGACGACACAGTTACGAGGTTATCGGGACGCGCCGACAACCGGCTCCGCATCGGCCCCCCACGACCGGGGACCCCGGTCACACCGGACCGCCGGCCAGTCGACGAGGCGTAGATCACACACCGGGGGGCGTTCGGCTCCCGGGAACCGAGCGGCCCACGGGGACACCCCGCCGTCGGCGACCCGAGGCCGCCCTCCCGGACGGCCGCCCGAAGGGGCCCGGAAAACACAAGGGCCCCCCACGCACCCGCCAGAGCCAACCTACCCTTGCTGCCTTCCGGCCCTGGGGGAGTTCAGTCAGATAGCGCCACGTGAGGGGCTGACGCCCACCTTAGCCGATCCCCACCCCTCCAGGTCCACCCACCCGGCCCCGGAGTCCCCCCGATCCGACCGCGCGGCCCCGTCCTGACGATCTCCCGGGGAACGTGTTCGCGAGCACCCCTCAACGTCTTGTATTGTTTGCGGCGGAGGATTCGCCTAGTGGCCTAGGGCGCACGCTTGGAAAGCGTGTTGGGGGCAACCCCTCACGAGTTCGAATCTCGTATCCTCCGCCATTGCTCTGGGTCGTCCGGCTCCGGCGGGTAACCATCGTCCAGGTCCCACGGGTTGACCGGGTTGCCCTGCCAACTGCCGTCCGGCATCGCCACGTAGAC
>NZ_JBSFVR010000661.1:0-2080 GCF_053592415.1 Streptomyces sp. NPDC002690
CGAGACGGTGGCCGTCCGGCTCTTCGACACCGAGGCCGAGCAGCAGCAGGCGATGTGGCGGGGCACCCGCAGGCTCATCCTGCTGAACATCCCGGCACGCCCCGTCCGGGTCGTCGGCGCGGCGGCAGTGGATCGACATGACCCGGTCGCCCGAGAGGTCCGGCTCTCCGACTGCCGCATTCAGCTGCACGCCACCGGTCTTCGGGATGACGAGCGGCTGCTGGAGGGTCAGCTCCCTGACGACCGGCCGGTCCGCCCGGTCCCCGGCGTACAGGGCCAGCTCGACGAAAGCCGCGCCCGGCACCAGCACGTGCCCGAACACCGTGTGGTCGGCCAGCCAGGGCTGGGTCCGCAGCGACTCGCGGCCGGTCAGCAGCAGCCCTCCCAGGCCGGGCAGCTCCGCCTCCGCACCGAGCATCGGGTGCTCCGCCGGGGACAGGCCCGCTCCACCGACGTCGCCGGAGTGACCCGTCGCCTCGATCCAGTGGCGCCGCCGTTGGAAGGCGTAGGTGGGCAGGCCGACCGGGCGGCCGCCGGCCTGCCAGTGGTCCCAGGCCACCGGTCCGCCGGCCACGAACAGCTCGGCCGCCGAGCGCACGAACCGGTCCAGGCCGCCCTCGTCACGGCGTAGCGTGCCGACGACAGCGGTGCCGAGGGCCGTTTCGGTGGTCTCCTCGATGCCGACGGTGAGTACGGGGTGGGCGCTGGATTCGACGAAGTGGCCGTAGCCGTCGCGCAGGGCGGCGCGGGTGGCGTCTTCGAAGCGGACGGTCTCGCGAAGGTTCTCGTGCCAGTAACGGGCGGTCAGTGCGGTGGTGTCCAGGAGGTCGCCGGTCAGGGTGGAGTAGAAGGGGACCTTCGAGGGCCGGGGCGTCACCTCGGCCAGGTCGGTCAGCAGACGTTCGCGCAGGACGTCCATCTGCGATGAGTGGGAGGCGTAGTCGACTGCTATCCGTCGGTACTTCACACCGTCGGCGTCCAGGGTCGCGAGGAACGCGTCGATCTCGGCGTCGGCCCCGGACACCACCGTGGCCGTCGGGCTGTTGACCACCGCCAGGGCCAGTGTCCGCGAACCGGCGATCCGTTCCCGGACCGCGTCGGCCGGGGCCAGCACCGACACCATCGTGCCGGTCCCTGCCACGCCTGTCAGCGCCCGCGAGCGCAACAGCACGATCCTGGCCGCGTCCCGCAGGCTCAACGCGCCCGCCACGTAGGCGGCGGCGATCTCGCCCTGCGAGTGGCCGATGACCGCGTCCGGCACGATGCCCGCGGTCCGCCAGAGCGGCACCAGCGACACCATGATCGCGAACAGCACGGGCTGAACGACGTCCACCCGGTCGAGGTCCGGCGCGCCGGGCTCACCCCTGACCACGTCCAGCAGCGACCAGTCGACGAACTCCGCGAACGCCTCGGCGATCCGCGCAAGCTCGGCGGCGAACTCCGGGGACTTCTCCAGCAGTTCGCGGCCCATCCCGAGCCACTGCGAACCCTGACCCGGGAACACGAACACCGTCCCCGCACCCACCCCACGCACCGAACCGGTGACCAGGCCGGAGTTCTCCCGACCGGCGGCCAGATCGGCCAGCACCGCCGTCAACTCCTTGCGAACACTCCCGTGGACCACGGCACGATGCTCGAAGACCGAACGGGAGGAGAGGGAGTGGGCGACATCCGCGACCGTCACCGCCTCCGACGCATCCTCCTCCAGCCAGCTCACCAGCGTCCCGGCCTGCGCCGCCAACGCCTCACGGGTACGACCCGACAACACCCACACCGAAGTACCGGAAGCCTCCACGACCTCCGCTTCCGGCTCCGGCTCCCGGGCCGGAGCCGTCCCGGACGGCGCCTGCTCGATGATCACGTGCGCGTTCGTACCCGACAGCCCGAACGAGGACACCGCAGCCCGCCGCGGCCGCTCAGCCTCGGGCCACACCCGATCGGAAGTCAGCAACTCAACACGGCCCGACGACCAGTCCACGTGCGAAGACGGCGCATCCACCCCCAGCGTCCGCGGCAGCACCCCGTGCCGCAGCGCCTCCACCATCTTGATCACACCACCCACACCCGCAGCCGCCTGCGT
>NZ_JBSFVR010000662.1:0-2069 GCF_053592415.1 Streptomyces sp. NPDC002690
CGAGGCCACCCGATGGGGGTGGCGCAGCGCGAGGTCGGCACCGATGGCGCCGCCGATGGAGCAGCCCGCGTAGCCGAAGCGCTGGACGCCGAGGGTCCCGGCCTTCGTCGCGACGGCCGCCCTGGCCGCACCGGCCGTCGGGGCGTGACCGTCCCACCGGCCGGTCGAGCCCGTACCGCACGGGGCCGGCCGGACAGGGTCGTCGTACCGGCGCCGTACCGGCGGGCCGGGCCGGCCACTTCGCACACCGAACAAGGAGAGATCTTGTCCACCCACCCGCTCACCTCCGACGGCAGTGAACTCAGCCCGCTCCGGCACGATTTCCCCTTCGACCCCACGCACGGCTACGACCTGCCGCGCCTGCGTGCGGTCGGGGCCCCGCAAGGCCCTGACGACTTCGCCGACTTCTGGCGGCAGCGCCACGCGAGTGCGATGCGGGTCGATCCGGCGCCCAGGATCGAGGGGCCCTGGACCACCGTGGACGGCATGCGGGTCGCCGACATTTCGTACACGTCGGCCGACGGTGTCCGCATCGGCGGCTGGCTGACCGTCCCCGCCGACGGTCGTCTCACGCAGGGCTGTGTGGCGACCCACGGATACGGCGGCCGGGCGGCCCCGGACCTGGGGCAGCCCCCGTCGGAGACCGCGACCATCTGGCCCTGCCTGCGCGGGCTCGGAACGCGGAGCCTGCTGCCCGGCGTCGCCCCGAATTCGGCGGGACACGTTCTGCACGGCATCGGGAGCCGGGAGTCGTACCTCATCGGCGGATGCGTGGCGGACGTCTGGTGTGCGGCCACCGCACTCCAGCGGCTCGTGCCGGAGGCTGCCGGCCGGCTGACCTACCTGGGCACGAGTTTCGGCGGTGGCATCGGGGCGTTGGCGCTCCCCTGGGACGACCGCTTCCGGGCCGCCGGCCTCACGGTGCCGACCTTCGGCAACCATCCGCTCCGGGTGACGCTGCCGTGCACGGGCAGCGGGGAGTCGGTGCGTACGCGGCTCGCCGTGGACCCCTCGGTGCTGGACGTCCTGGCGTACTTCGACGCCGCGACGGCGGCACGGCACATCGGCATCCCCGTACATGTGGCCGCCGCCCTGTTCGATCCGCACGTACCCCCGCCGGGACAGTTCGCGATCCACAACGCGTTGGCCGGGCCGCGCGAACTCCTCGTCCTGCGTGCGGGGCATTTCGAGCACCCTGACGAACCCGCCGAGACGGCTGCCCTGGAAGAGGCCCAGCGGCGCTTCCTGTCGGAAGCCGCTCCCGCGACGACGGCTCCGGGCCCCACCGCGTGACCGCCTCGCTCTCGGCCGCGTGACCGCCTTGCTCTCGGCCGCGTGCGCGGGGCCGGGGCGCCCGCGGATTCCCACCCGGTGACCTGGGGGTTCCGCGACGCCACCGGCCGGTCCGGGACGGCGTCGCGGAACCGTCGCGGTCGCCGGTTTCATATACGGATCCCGATCACTCGCGATATGCTGATGCAGATTGTGCAAGCGATTTGCAGAACGAGGGAGGGTCATGGTTACGCGGGGGACCGATGCCGGGACGAACCAGAGTGTCGAACGAGCGGTCTCGGTGCTGCGCGCACTCGACTCCGGCCGGCCCGAACTCCGTGTGTCCGACGTGGCCGAGCACACCGGACTGGGCTCGTCGACCACGTCCCGCCTGCTGTCCACCCTGGAACGCCTCGACATGGTCGAACGCGACCCGGTCAGCAACCTCTACCGGCTCAGCCTCGGCCTCCTCCCCCTCGCCGCCACCGCGGCCAACCGCCACCCCGTGCACCGGGCGGCCCGTATGGTGCTCCAGGGCCTCGCCACCCGCACCGGGCTCGGGGCCAACGTGGCCGTGCGCCGCGGCGGTGAGCTGATGTTCCTCTGCAACTTCGAGGGCACGCGCGCACCCAAGTCCTACACGCAGGCCGGGCACACCGCCCCGCTCCATGCCACGAGCATCGGCAAGTGCCTGCTCACCGGCCCTGACCGCGCCGCGCGGGTACGAACCGTGCGAGCTGGCCGGATCGCCCAGCGACGCGCGGTTCCTGGACCACGGATCGGACAGCGGCATCACG
>NZ_JBSFVR010000663.1:0-2050 GCF_053592415.1 Streptomyces sp. NPDC002690
GCCTCGCGGGCGTGAACGGGCGCGCGCGGACCGCCACTGCTCGCGGGTCCCGTACCGTACGCGCCCCGTGTGGTACTGCCTACGAGGAGTGATATCCGGACTCCCGAAAGGTGCCCAGGTGCCCCACGTGCCGCAGGACGACCCGAAGCCGGACGGCCTGTCCGTCACGGCGGACCTCCCCGAGGACCCGCGCCACGGGCAGAAGCCCGTTACCGACCGGGTGGTCTTCGGTGTCACCGCCGTCCTCACGCTCGCCTTCGTGCTCTGGGGCTCGGTCGCCACCGACTCGCTGGAGAGCGTCTCCACCGATCTGCTCGAAGGGCTCATCCACAACGGCGGCTGGGCCTTCATGCTCGCCGCGTCAGGCTTCGTGGTCTTCGCGCTGTGGCTGGCGATCAGCCGTTACGGAAGGATCCAGCTCGGCCAGGAAGGCGAGGAACCGGAGTTCCGGACCGTCTCCTGGGTCGCGATGATGTTCAGCGCCGGTATGGGAATCGGTCTGATGTTCTACGGGGTGAGTGAACCCCTGGCCCACTTCACCAACCCGCCTCCCGGAACCCGTCCCGCCGACGAGGCCGAGGCGATGCAGACGGCGATGGCCACCACCCTCTTCCACTGGACGCTCCACCCCTGGGCGATCTACGCCGTCGTCGGGCTCGCCATCGCGTACAGCACCTACCGCAGGCGCCGCCGGCAGACGATCAGCGCCGTCTTCGAGCCGCTCATCGGGCAACGCCACTCCCAGGGCGGCTTCGGCAGGATCATCGACATCCTCGCGATCTTCGCGACGCTCTTCGGCTCCGCCGCCTCCCTCGGCCTGGGCGCGCTGCAGATCGGCAGCGGTTTCCACGAGCTGAACTGGCGGGAGAAGACGGGCACCGGTCTCCTGGTCGCCATCATCGCCGTGCTGACCGTGGCGTTCGTCGCCTCGGCCGTCTCCGGGGTGGAGAAGGGCATCCAGTGGCTCTCCAACATCAACATGGTGCTCGCGCTGATCCTCGCCGTCTTCGTGTTCGTCGCGGGCCCCACGATCATCGTGCTCGACCTGCTGCCCACCTCCATCGCCGAGTACTTCCGCGAACTGCCCCAGCTCGCAGGACGCACCGAGGCGACCGGTGAGGGCGAGGTCGCCGACTGGCTGAGTTCGTGGACGGTCTTCTACTGGGCGTGGTGGATCTCCTGGACGCCCTTCGTCGGCATGTTCATCGCCCGCATCAGCAGGGGCCGCACCATCCGGCAGTTCATCGGCGGGGTCATCCTCGTGCCGAGCACCGTCAGCCTCGTCTGGTTCGCGATCTTCGGCGGGTCCGCGATCCGGCTCAAGGCCGCCGGCAAGCTGGGCGGCGCCGACACGCCGGAGGCCCAGCTCTTCGGCCTGCTCGAGGAGTTCCCGGTCGCCACCCTGATGAGCGTGCTGGTGATGATCCTGGTCGGGATCTTCTTCGTCTCCGGCGCCGACGCCGCCTCCATCGTGATGGGCACGCTCTCGCAGAAGGGCGTGCTGGAGCCGCACAAGTGGGTGGTCGTCTTCTGGGGCGTCGTCACCGGCGCGGTGGCCGCCGTCATGCTGCTCATCGGCGACGGCGAGGGCGACGCGCTGGCCGGACTCCAGAACCTCACCATCCTCGTTGCCGCGCCCTTCACCATCGTGATGGTCGGCATGTGCGTCTCCCTCATGCGGGACCTGCGCCAGGACCCCCTCATCGTCCGCCACGAATTCGGTGTCGAAGCGGTGGAGAGCGCGGTCATCCAGGGGCACGCCAAGTACGACGGCGACTTCGAGATCCGGATCGGCCCCGGGAGCGAAGTCACCGAGGACCACCGCCATCAGCACGAGGACCCGGGACCCGCGTCCCCGCCGCCGGGAGACTGAACGAAGGGCGGTCCGGAAGAGGGAGTACGGGGCGTCCGGTACCGGTCGCCGGGCATCGGTAGCCCGGCATCGGTAGCCCGGCATCGGTCGCCGGGCATCGGTCGCCGGGCATCGGTTCGAAGAGAGGGACGACGTGCGGGCGCTGCGGTGCGGCGGCGCCCGCCCCCGGTGGCTGGG
>NZ_JBSFVR010000664.1:0-2047 GCF_053592415.1 Streptomyces sp. NPDC002690
ACGACACCGTCCCCCACCGCCCCGACATCAAGGGAAGCCTCCTCGGCAACTACCACCAACCCTCACCCGACGCACTCCCCCAAGCCCAACTACGCCAACGCCACCTCCAACTCCTCGCCACCCTCATCGGCGACACCGACATCCAGCACAGCAACGGCAACTGGAAGGAAACCCGCGCTGCCGGCACCGCATCCGCCCGCAGCCACACCTGGATCGACCCCGTCTCCCAACCCCTCGGGCCCGAGAGCGACGACAACACCACGCAACGGGACACCGACGCCGTCGCCCCCCGCATGCTCCCGATACCACCCGGCCTCCGCCGACAAAACTCCGACTCCGACTCCGACTCCGACGCAGCCGACTCCGACGACGCCGACTGGGGCCCGTCCTCACCGACCGTGAGCACGCCCCCGCCCACGACGACGTTTCCTCCGCCCGCTGCCGCGCCGACACCGGTCTACGTGGCACCGGCACCCGCTCAGCCCGACGACCAAGCGGACCCCGAAACCAGTCAGGACGGCCAGGACAGACAGCGGAGTGCGTCTCCGCCGGTACCGACCGCGCTCTCGCCCGACGCGCTACCGACGGGCCCCTTCACCGCAGCCACACTCTGGTCGAACGCTCCGGCGCTGCCTGACTTCGGCGTGATCACCCTGGGGGACGGCAGGACCTACCCCATGGTCTACCCCGACAACCGGGCGATCTCCGAGTGGGAGAATCCGTACGAGGGCGTGAACGCCTACGATGCACTTTTGGTGACGACCCATCAGTATCTGTCACTCATAGTGCAGCGGGCCGACGCCATCGTCGCCGACGAGAACGCCTCCGGGGCCGAGAAGGACGCCGCAGAGCGACTACTGAGGACGAATTCCCTGCTGGAGGCGGACGGGTGGCTTCCGGAGTACCGCAGCGAGTTCCTGCGGATGCAGATGCTGCTCGGCGAGGGCGACCTGTTGGACGGCTTGCCGGCCCGGCTGGAGTCGGACGCCGGCCCGGTGTGGGCGCTGACCGACCCCACCGACGGCTCCCCGTCGGCGCAGCGCCCGGTGGGCGGATCCCTGCGCGGTGAACACGGCGTGTCCTCCCGTTTCCACTCCTGGGTGAACGACAACGGCGGGGACAGTGACTGGCTGGCCGACTGGTCCCTCGGCCAGGCCGGTGGTTCCATCCATTCCAGTTCGCAGTACTTCAAGGTGATGGTCAGTCATTTCCGTCCCCCGCAGGACGAAGCGGGCTATCACATGTCCCGGCTCGACGAGCAGAGCAGCCTCGTGCGCAGCGACAGCTGGCAGGACGGGGGGAGAGACTTCCCGGTGACCGCCTTCAGCCCCGCGTACGTGCGAAGCATGGCGGCTCAACATGCCTTCACCTATGAGGTGTTGCATCGGGTGCAGATCCCGAACGTGGACGCCGCGCGAGGGGTCGTACAGCTCATCCGTCTGGAGGAGCGGAGCCTGTTCGAGCGGTACAACGAGACCATGCCTCCGGTGGGCGGCCAGGTCCAGATGAAGCGGGGTCCTGCGGAGTCGTACAGCCTCATGGAGCCGTACAAGGACCCCACGGACACGGACAGTCACACGCTGGGCCCCTTCTGGGTGACCTCTCAAGAGGTGCCTCTGCACCGCGTGTTCGGCACCTACCTTCAAAGCCGGGCTGTCCCCAAGGAGGAGAATTGGTCGGAGCACACGCTCTTCCTGCGTGAGGACGAGAACGAATTCCTCGCGCTGGGCGAGGGCGTGCCCATCGTCTACCACGGCACGAACACGCCGCCCGTCCTTCCCGTCACACCCACCCCGCCCCAAGCCGTCTCCTCCCGAGCGCCCCTGCCCGGGGCACGAACAGTCGGGCAGTCACCACCGCGGGAAACCGCCGCCGCGTCGATCGATGAGTCACCGAGCGTCGACGACCCGCTGAGCGCAACAGAGATCGCGGCGCGGGCACGCCTGCGCACAGCGGAGTCGGCCCTGGAAGCTGCCGGCCTGCACGCCGACGACCTGCAGCAAAGGATCGACACGACCACCGATCCACAAGAGGAGGCCGCTCTACG
>NZ_JBSFVR010000665.1:0-2022 GCF_053592415.1 Streptomyces sp. NPDC002690
CGTCCCCTCCGGCGGTCGCGGCGTCCGGGAGCCCCGCCGGGGCCTCGGGCGCCTGCTCGAGGATGACGTGCGCGTTGGTCCCGCTGATACCGAACGAGGACACCGCCGCCCTGCGGCGGCGGCCCCGCTCGGGCCAGGGCTGTGCCTCGGTGACGACCTCGACCCCGCCCTGCGACCAGTCCACCTGGGCGGAACGTTCGGCGGAGTGCAGGGAGGCGGGGACCACGCCGTGACGCATCGCCAGCACGGTCTTGATGATCCCGGCGACGCCGGCCGCGGCCTGGGCGTGCCCGAGGTTCGACTTGATCGAGCCCAGCAGCAGCGGGTCCGCGGCGGTGCGGTCGCCACCGTAGACGGCGATCAGCGCCTGCGCCTCGATCGGGTCGCCGAGCTTGGTGCCGGTGCCGTGGCCCTCGACCGCGTCGACCTCGTGCGGCTGCAGTCCGGCGGCGGCCAGCGCGGCGCGGATCACCCGTTGCTGCGCCGGGCCGTTCGGCGCGGTCAGGCCGTTCGACGCGCCGTCCTGGTTCACCGCGCTGCCGCGCACCACCGCGAGGACGCGGTGGCCGTTGCGCCGCGCGTCGGACAGCCGCTCCAGCAGCAGCAGTCCGGCACCCTCGGACCAGCCGGTACCGTCGGCGGCGGCGCCGAAGGACTTGCAGCGGCCGTCCGGGGCCTGGCCGCCCTGGCGGGACATGTCGACGAAGGTGTCCGGGGTGGACATCACGGTCACGCCGCCGACCAGCGCGAGCGAGGTCTCGCCGGAGCGCAGCGCCTGCGCGGCCAGGTGCAGGGCCACCAGCGAGGAGGAGCAGGCGGTGTCGACGGTGATGGCCGGGCCCTGCAGGCCGAGGGTGTAGGCGACGCGGCCGGAGACGACACTGGCCAGGCTGCCGCTGCCGATGTGGCCGGCGACCTCCTCGGGCAGCGGCCCCAGTCGCAGACCCCAGTCGTGGTACATCACGCCGGCGTAGACGCCGGTGTCGCTGCCGCGCAGCGCGTGCGGGTCGATCCCCGCGCGTTCCAACGTCTCCCAGGCGACCTCCAGCAGCAGCCTCTGCTGCGGGTCCATGGCCCGGGCCTCACGCGGGCTGATCCCGAAGAACTCCGCGTCGAACTCGGCGGCGTCGTAAAGGAAACCACCTTCGCGGGTGACGCTGGTGGCGGTGCGCGCGCCCTCGGGGTCGTACAGGTCCTCGGGCCAGCCGCGGTCGGCGGGGAACGGTCCGACGACGTCGCGGCCGGCGGCGACCAGCTCCCACAGGTCTTCCGGGGAGGTGACGTCGCCCGGGTAGCGGCAGGCCATGCCGACGATGACGACCGGGTCTTCGGAGGTGTCGGCCTTCGCCGCGGTCGGCCGCGTCACGGCGGGCTGCTGGACGGCCGAGCCCTCCAGGGACTGGGCCAGGAACCTGACCAGGGCGTCCGGGGTGGGGAAGTCGAAGGTGAGAGTGGCGGGCAGGGTGAGCCCGGTCGCGGTGGCCAGCCGATTGCGCAGGTCGACGGCCGACAACGAGTCGAACCCGATCTCGCCGAAGGTGCGGGAGCGCGACACCGCCTCGGGTCCGTCATGGCCCAGGACGGTCGCGGCCTGCGCGCGAACCAGGTCGAGCAGGCGTTCGGCGCGCTCGTCGGCGGGGAGTACCGACAGCGCGGCGGCGGTGGCCGAACCGGCCCGGGCACCCGTCGCACGCTCTTCTCCGGCGAACGCGGACGTGCGGCTCGGCACCCGGCCGGCGACCAGCGGGCGCAACAGGGCGGGGACGCCGTCGGTGCGGCTGCGCAGCGCGCGGGTGTCGACGCGGATCGGGACCGTGGCGGCGGGTGCCCCGGTCAGGGCGAGGTCGAGCAGAGCAAGGTTCTCCCGGGCCGTCAGCGGCGCGAAGCCGGACCGGGCGATCCGGGCGATCGCGGCGGTGTCCAGTCCGGCGCCCATGCCGGTGCCGGCCCACAGGCCCCAGGCCAGCGCGAGGGCGGGCCGGCCGGCGGCCCGCCGGTGGGCGGCGAGCGCGTCGAGGTAGC
>NZ_JBSFVR010000666.1:0-1940 GCF_053592415.1 Streptomyces sp. NPDC002690
GGCCGCACGGAAGCGGGCGCGCGCGCCGGTGCGCGTGGGGGCGTCGGGGGAGCGGCACGGCGCGCCGCCCGGCTGCTGGCCGGGTTCCTGACCGCCTGCGTGGTCGTCGCCCTCTATCTGCTGGTCCTGTCCCGGGGGGCCCTGAGGTGAGACGCCCGGGACGGTCCGGCTCGGGACGCGTGCGCGCGACCGGGGTACGGGCACTGCTGGGGCTGCTGGCCCTCGCCCTTCTCGCCCTCCCCTTCTACGGGGTGTGGCGGTACGACACCTACCGCAGGGCGGTCACCCCGCAGGCCGAACCACCGGCAAAAGCACGCCCCGCCGTCGGTGAGGCCGGACCGCGGCACGGCGCCGTCGCGGCGGCCGGAGCGGCGGCGCCACCCGTCGTGCTGGCGTACCACGACATCGGGCCGCACGGCCGCAGCACATACACGGTCACCCCGGAGTCCTTCGACGCGCAGCTGACCGCTCTGGCGCGGGCCGGCTACCGGAGCCTGTCCACCGAGGAGTTCGTCCACTACCTGGAAGGGGGAGACCCGCCCGCCCGCCGGTCCGTCTACCTCACCTTCGACGACGGCGCCCACGGGCTCTGGGTGCACGCCGACCGCATCCTCGCCGCGCACCGGATGCGCGCGGCGGCGTTCCTGATCACCGGTTCGGTGGGCAGCCACCGCCCGTACTACCTCTCCTGGCAGGAGATCGGCCGCATGGCCGCCTCCGGCCGGTGGGACTTCGAGGACCACACCCACGCCCTGCACCACCGGGACGCCGTGGACGGGGCGGGCACGCGCGCGTCGGCGCTCTCCAACCGCCTCTGGCTGGCCGGGGAACGACGGCAGGAACGCGAGGACGAGTACCGGGCGAGGATCACCGAGGACCTGGACACCTCGCTCGCGGAGTTCGCCCGGCACGGCCTGCCCCGGCCCAGGCTCTTCGCGTACCCGTTCTCCGAAGCGTCCGAGCCCGCCAACTTCCCCACCTCGAAGGGAATCCTCCGGCACGAGCTGACCGGCCGGTTCGCCGCCGCCCTGTCGAACAACTCGTACCGGCCACTCCCGGCCGGACGCCGCGCCGCGGCGGCGCGCGAGGTGCGGCGCCTGGAGATCACCCGGGGGACGGACCTCCGGGCGTTCCGCGCGGGACTGGGACTGTGGACGGCCGTGTCCCCGGGCGCCCGCCCCGACCCGTTGCGCGACCCGGCCGGCTGGGAACGCACCGGCGCGACGCGTCCGGGCGGCGCCGGGGTCTTCACCGGCCATGGGCCCTATCCGGGGAGGACGGGGTACGCGGCGGCCTCCTACCGCCCCGTCGCCACGGCGGACTGGAGCGACTACACGGTGGACGTGACGGTCGACCGGCTGCGCGAGGCGACGAACGACGTCGGCATCGGCGTACGCGACGGGAGCCTCGCGCCCGTCACGGTCTCGCTGAGCCACAGTTACGTCAGCCTCTTCACGGGCACCGGAGACCGGCGGGCCGAAGTGGCGCGGCGCACCCTCGTGGACAACGCCGTGCACCGGGTGCGCGTCATCGTGCGGGGAGCGCGTACGGAGGTCGTGGTCGACGGGCGCTTCCGGATCGACTGGACCGAGCCGCGGGCCGCCGGCGGGAACGGCAGGGGCGGCCTCGCTCTCGGCATCCGCAACGGCGACGCCCGGGGGCGGTGGCCCCGCTTCGCCTCCCTCCGGGTCGCCGCCCTGCCCACGGCCGGTACGGGCACGGCGGCCGGGGCCGCCCCGGCGGGGGCGCGGTGATCCGGCGACGGGAGGGGCCGTCCGCCGCCCCCGGATACACCCGCCGCGCGGTGGTCGGGGCCGGGTTCGGGCTCGGGCTCGCGGCCACGACGGGCGTACTGCCGCTCGTCGACGTGCCCCCGGCAGGGGCGGGGCCGGGTTCGGGCTCGGGCTCGCGGCCACGACGGGCGTACTGCCGCCCGCCCC
>NZ_JBSFVR010000667.1:0-1918 GCF_053592415.1 Streptomyces sp. NPDC002690
GGCGGGCGCGGCGATCGCGGCGAGCCGGCGATCGACGAGCCACAGGGCGGCGGCAGCCGCCGCGGCGATCGTGGCGTGGTTACTGGGGAAGGACCAGTCGCCCGGCGGTGGGCAGGCTTCCAGGGTGACGGCGTGCAGCGCGCGGCAGGGGCGCAGCTCGTGGAAGGCGTTCTTGATGCCGGTGTCGACCAGGAAGACCACGCAGACCACCACCGGGGCGGCGAGAGCCCTCGCGATCCTGACGTCGTCGCCGGCCGCGCGGGCCCGCCACCAGGCGAGCACCATCAGCAGCGCGAAGAGCCCGAGGCCGTAGCCGGACCAGCCCGAGAGGAGGTGGTCCAGCCAGGCGGGCGCATGCCGGGCGAGACGGTTGACCGAGGTGTAGAGGCTTCCGTCCACGGACGGTCCGTCGAGAGCGAGAAGGTTCAACGGGACTCTCCGTCCGTGGCGCCGTTCCGCCGGCGTACCACTTCGAGCACCAGCGGAGTGAGGGAGACGAGGACGACGACGCCGACGATCGGCAGGAGGTAGCGGTCGACGTTCGGGACCGAGGAACCCAGCGCGTAGCCCGCGCACACCAGACCGAGGGTCCACACCAGTCCGCCGACGACCTGCCAGAGGGTGAACACCTTGGCGGGTACCTGTAGTGCCCCGGCCAGCGGGTTGAGGACCGTACGCACGATCGGTACGAAGCGGGCGAGAACGATGGCCCTGGCGTGCCCGTAGCGTTCGAGGAGTTCTTCGGCCCGTTCGGCACCCGCCCGCAGTTTGCGGCTCGTGCTGCGGGCGAGCAGGGCGCGGCCGGCCCGTCGGCCGATGAGATATCCCACCTGTGCTCCGAGCAGGGCCCCGGCGACCGCCGCACACAGCACCTGCGGCAGCGAGAGGTGGACCGCCCCGTGGACACCGGGGACTGACAGCAGGCCCGCGGTGAAGAGGAGGGAGTCGCCGGGGAGGAAGAACCCGACCAGGAGGCCGGTCTCCGCGAAGAGGACCGCGGCGACGCCCAGGGCGCCGAAGGCGGACAGCAGGGAACCGGCGTCCAGCAGGTTCACGGCCAGAGTCACGTCGAACAGCTCCCATACAGTTGACGAAAGCCGGAGCCGGGGGAAGGCGCACCGGCGGCACGACCGTCTACAATGCTGTAGTCGGTCTACATCACTGTAGACGATGAATCGGGAGAGGTGCGTCAGCCATGGGGGACACGACCGGGGAGCGGCGCCCGGCCGGGGAGCTGGAGTCCGGCGTACTGGCCGCCCTCTGGGCGGCGAACGGCCCGCTCACTCCGGGCCAGGTCCAGGCTGCGGTCGGCGGCACTCTGGCCCGTACGACCGTGACGACCATCCTGTCCCGTCTCCACGACAAGGGGACGGTGACGCGCACGCGATCGGGCCGGGGATTCGCCTACCTCCCGGCCGAGGACGCGTCGGGGCTGACCGCGCGACGGATGCACGCCGAGCTCGCCAAGGACGGCGACCGGGGGGCGGTACTGAGCCGGTTCGTCTCCCAGCTCAGCGACGAGGACGAACGGCTGCTGCGCTCCCTCCTCGACGAGGACGCCGCGCCGTGATCCACGCCGTGTGGCTGCCGCTTCTGCTCCCGTTCCTCGCCGGACCGGCCGGGAGGTTGCTGAGCACGAGTCTCCCGCCTCGGCGCGCGGTCGGGCTGCTGGCCCTGACCGCCGTCGGCCTCGCCGGGGCGAGCACCTGCGCGCTGGCCCTGCTCGTCGTACCGGGAGCCACCCATGTCCGCGACATCGCCGCCCTGGGTCACCTGCTCACACCCGTGAGCGCCGGATCGCCGGAGGTCACCGCCGCCGTCACCCTGGTCGCGGTGGCCCTGCTGACCCGGTCCGTCGCCCTGCTGGTGCGGGTCGCCCACCGCCGCCGCCTCCCCCAGCTGGAATCCCCCGACCTGA
>NZ_JBSFVR010000668.1:0-1914 GCF_053592415.1 Streptomyces sp. NPDC002690
GGGAGATCCCGCCGTCCGGGAAGATGTCGATGCGCACCCGGGTGGCGCGTACCGGGGTCTCCAGGACGAACCGGTGGTTGGTGTCCGGCGGGAGAGAGCGCTCGACGCCTCCCGGCCCGCCCCTTTCCCGTGCCGCCCCCGCCGGGCCGGCACTACCGCCCCACCCACCGTCCGAGGAGAACCCTCCGTGTCCCGAACCACCCTCCGCCGGGGAGCCGTCGCCGCGCTGTGCGCCGCGCTGCTGCCCGTCGTACCGGCGGCGACCGCGTCCGCCGCGACCAGGCCGCCGTCCCCGCCCTCGGACGCGTCCCTCGCCGAGGAGTCGTCCCGCAAGGACCTCACCCGCGAGCAGTTCTACTTCGTCATGCCCGACCGGTTCGCCGACGGCGACACCTCCAACGACAAGGGCGGCCTGACCGGCTCCCGTCTGGAGACCGGGTACGACCCCACGGACAAGGGCTTCTACCAGGGCGGCGACCTCAAGGGGCTCACCAACCGGCTCGACTACATCAAGGGCCTCGGCACCACCGCGATCTGGCTCGCCCCGATCTTCAAGAACCGCCCCGTGCAGGGCACCGGGGCCGACGCCTCGGCCGGCTACCACGGGTACTGGATCACCGACTTCACGCAGGTGGACCCCCACTTCGGCACCAACGCCGATCTGGAGAAGCTGATCGACAAGGCCCACGGCAAGGGCATGAAGGTCTTCTTCGACGTCATCACCAACCACACGGCCGACACCGTCGACTACGCCGAGAAGAGCTACGGCTACCAGCCGAAGGGCGCCTACCCCTACCTCGACACCGAGGGCCGCCCCTTCGACGACAGCGACGGCATGGCGAAGGTGGACGCGGACTCCTTCCCGTACACCCCGAAGGTCACGGGCAAGAAGGTCCCGTCCTGGCTCGACGACCCGACGATGTACCACAACCGGGGCGACTCCACCTACGCGGGCGAGTCCACCGAGTACGGCGACTTCTCCGGCCTCGACGACCTGTGGACCGAGCGCCCCGAGGTCGTCTCCGGCATGGAGAAGATCTACGAGAAGTGGGTCCGCGACTTCGACATCGACGGCTTCCGCATCGACACCGTCAAGCACGTCGACATGGACTTCTGGACCCAGTGGGCGACCGCCCTCGACACCTACGCCGCGAAGCACGGCCGTGACGACTTCTTCATGTTCGGCGAGGTCTACTCCGCCGACACCGCGATCACCTCGCCGTACGTGACCCAGGGCAGGCTCGACGCGACGCTGGACTTCCCCTTCCAGGAAGCCGCCCGCCAGTACGCCTCCCAGGGCGCCCCGGCCTCGAAGCTCGCCTCGCTCTACGCCGACGACTACCGGTACACCACCGACAAGGCGAACGCCTACGAGCAGGTCACCTTCCTCGGCAACCACGACATGGGCCGCATCGGGACCTTCCTCAAGCAGGACAACCCGAACGCCTCCGACGCCGAACTGGTCAAGCGCGACAAGCTCGCCAACGAACTGATGTTCCTCGGCCGCGGCAACCCCGTCGTCTACTCCGGTGACGAGCAGGGCTACACCGGTGCCGGCGGCGACAAGGACGCCCGGCAGCCGCTCTTCGCCACCAAGGTCGCCGACTACCTCGACGACGACCAGCTCGGCACCGACCGTACGCACGCCTCGGACGCGTACGACACCACGCACCCGCTGTACAAGTCGATCGCGGCGCTCTCCAAGCTCACCAAGGACAACCCGGCCCTGAGGGACGGCGTCCAGACCGAGCGCTACGCCGAAGGCTCCGTCTACGCGTACTCCCGCATCGACGCCGAGCACTCCAACGAGTACCTCGTCGCCGTCAACAACGGCACCGAACCCCGGACCGTCGAGCTCACCACCGAGTCCGCCCGGATGAACTTCCGCACCCTCTACGGTGGTTCGGCCACCGT
>NZ_JBSFVR010000669.1:0-1906 GCF_053592415.1 Streptomyces sp. NPDC002690
GCTCGTCCCGGGCGAGCAGTACCTCGCAGCCCTCGGCACCCGCTTCCGCGCGCAGATCGGACTCGATCAGGTCGACCCGCACGTCGTCGGGGTCGGCCCCGCCCGCACCCGCACCGGCTCTCGCACCCGCCGCCGTGGGCACCGTCCACCCGAACGCGGCCGGGATGTCGGCGGCCACCCGGCGCCCGGCGCCCTCCGTCGAGGCCGCCCCCCTTCCCCGCCGCATCCCGCCCCCGCCCGCCCACGCCCCCGCGCCGGCGGGTCTCCGGGACCCGCACGCGGCGGGCGCGCTGACCCTCTCGGCGGACGGCGCGTACGCGGCGCGGCTCACGCTGGGTGGCAGCGAGGCGCTCGGCCGGGGCTGGTACCCCGAGCGGTGGACGCTCGACGGGCCGGAACCGTACATCGTGCCGCTCCCGCTCGACCAGCCGGAGGAACCCGACTCGCAGGTGGTGCCGCTCACGGACGGGCGGGTGCTGATCCGGCGGCGGGTGGCGGACCGGCACGCGTTCTCGCTGCTCTACCCGACCGGCCCCGGAACCGGCGAGCTGTCGCTCGGAACCGTGGAGTGCGAGCGGATGACGCTGATCGCACCGGCCCCGGACGGGGCGAGTGTCTACGCCTTGGCGCCCGGCATCTTCACCACCTCCGTCTGGCGGGTGGCGGGCGGCACCTTCGGGCCCGAACACGTGGCCGATGTGCCGGGGCTCTGCTCCGGCGGAGTCTGGCTGGACCGTACGGGCAGGGTGCTGGCCCTCGATCGCAGGCCGCCCGGCGGCGGACCCGTGAGGACGGTCGCCGTCGACCTCGAACGCGGCGGCGAGGTGACTCCACTCCTCCAGATCGCGCCCGGGAGCAACGACCGGCTCCTGATCGCCGAACCGGACAGCGGGCTCTTCCTGCTCCGCTCCGACGCACCCGGCCGGGACCGGATCGGCTGGGGCGTACTGGGCAGCGCGCTGCCGGTGCGATTCCCGGACTGCCTGTGCCCGGCGGACGTGACCGTCACGCCGTTCGCGGTGCAGCCGGGGCAGATGCTGATGCCGGAGAGCTGCGCGGTGGCGCTGCGGATCGACGGGACGGCAGGCAGCTGGCTCGGCGTCTGGCGTCCGACGGGCCGCCGTCTCCACCAGTTCGCCGCACCGGCGGGCTGGCAGGCCGGTGCGGGTTCCTGGAGCCGCGACGGCGTACTGAGCCTGCCCTACGCGCGCCCCGACGCACCTTGCGGGCTGGCGCGGCTGGAGGCTCCGGAGGACGTCCGGCCGGGGACGTACGGCGGGGTGCGGTGCGACCCCGGACCGGCGGAGGAGTCGCCGGACACGACCGGAACGCGACCGTCCGTCACCGGATCGTCCCCCGTGGGCTGCGGGCCCGTCCCGCTGGGGCGGGCACCCCTGCGCGGCGGTCCGGCGTCCGGCTGACACGGCCTTGGACCGGCCGGGGCCCGTGCGGTCGTTCCGCCCGGGTGCCTGGCGCCCGGACCTGCACGATGCGGACGAGTCCGTCGGGCGCGGACACGCGGCGGGCCCGGCGCGTGGGGCTCCGGAAAGCACCGAGGGCGAGGGCGTCCGGGCCGCACGGCCGGGGCGGCCCCCGCCGCGTTCCCGGTACCCGTGACATTTGTCCTGCCGGAAGCCGTACGCACGGTTCTGCCGCACGGCCCGGCACCACCCGTACCGTCGCCTCCATGACGACAACGGGAAGTGCGGGCGGGGGGCCGGCCGCGGTGTGGCCGGCCGCCGGGATCTCGGCGGGGGCCCGGAAGAGCGGGGACGGTACGGACACTCCGGCGGTGAGGTTCACCGGGGTGTCGAAGTCCTTCCGGACGGACGGGCGTTCGGTCCGGACCGTGCGCGCGGTGGACGGCATCGACCTGACGATCGGGGCCGGGGAGACGGTCGCACTG